>JAFGIC010000025.1 GCA_016929815.1 Deltaproteobacteria bacterium | reverse complement strand
ATGATCATGAAAAAGTTTTTTATTTTAGCTGTATTAATATTTGTGGGCATTTCAAAGGCATGGGCAGGGGATGAAGATCCTACTGTATTTTCAAACAAGGAGGCAATAGACCTTGTTCAGTCACATGCCGACTATGTGTGGACACTGGTTGCTGCGGCCCTGGTATTCTTTATGCAAGCAGGGTTCGCCCTGGTTGAGACAGGTTTTACCAGGGCAAAGAACTCTGTAAACATCCTGATGAAGAACCTTATGGACTTTTCAGTGGGATCTATAGTGTACTGGGCCATTGGATTCGCTCTTATGTTCGGTGTATCAGCAAAAGGGTTTATTGGCACATCAGGGTTTTTCCTGAGCGATTTTATTCCGGGTGGCGATAGTGATCCGTGGGTCCTTGCCTTCTGGATGTTTCAGGTAGTCTTTGCCGCCACTGCCGCGACAATAGTGTCAGGGGCCATGGCTGAAAGGACAAAATTTTCCGGGTACTTGATATACAGCATTTTTATAAGTGCCATCATTTATCCGCTCTTCGGCAAATGGGCCTGGGGGAATCTCTTTCTTGGGGAAGACGGTGCCGGCTGGCTGGGAAATTTAGGATTTATTGATTTTGCAGGATCAACAGTGGTTCATTCAATAGGCGGCTGGGCTGCCCTGGCAGGCGCAATTGTCCTCGGACCGCGTCTAGGCAAATACACCAAGGACGGCACTGTCAAGCCCATACTTGGCCATAACATACCGCTTGCGGCACTGGGCGTGTTTATACTCTGGCTGGGATGGTTCGGTTTCAATCCCGGTTCAACTACAGCTGCGAATAAGGATATTGCCATGATATTTGTCAATACAAACCTGGCGGCTGCAGCTGGCGCTTGTGTTGCGATGATTACATCATGGATAAAGTTCGGGAAACCTGAGGTAAGCATGAGCCTCAATGGGGCACTGGCAGGTCTGGTAGCCATAACCGCAGGATGCGCCAATGTATCCCCATTGAGTTCAATCATTATCGGCGCAATCGGCGGAATAATAGTGGTCTTCTCAGTCCTTTTCTTTGATAAGATCAAAATAGACGACCCCGTGGGTGCGGTATCTGTCCATGGAGTAAACGGCGCATGGGGAACCCTTGCAGCGGGTATCTTCAATATAGGCGGGACTTCCCTTGCAATGATAGGAGTCCAGTTGATAGGAATAGTTTCTGCGTTTGTATGGTCATTCGGCTGTGCGTTCATACTCTTCAAGATCATTGACGTAACAATGGGTCTCAGGGTCTCTCCGCAGGAAGAGGCAGAGGGCCTTGATATTGCGGAACACGGAGGCAATGCATACCCTGACTTTGAAGTTTCAAGTTATTCACAGAAATAAATATAATTTAATGGAGGAACAAATGAAACGAGGAATAGTAAATAAAATAGTTATAATCTCAACAATGATTTTTCTTATAGTTTCCGCAAATGCCTTTGCAGAAGAAGAGGCGCCTACCGCATCAGCCGATCTGGGATTAGTCAGCACGTATATGTGGAGGGGTTGGAAACTGAGTGAGGACAAGATTGTTGTTCAACCCTCAATGAGTATAAGTCACAAGGGTCTGGGTTTTAATGCATGGAGCAGCCTGAGCAGTGACCCGAGCAGCGGGGACTCGGCTTCGGAGACCGATTTCACCGTCTCCTATGATACAAACGCAGGGCCTTTGGGTATCGGCATAGGCTATATATATTACGATCTTGAACAGGCGGCTCCAGGGATTGAAGATGATTTTGTTGAAGATTCTCAGGAGTTTTATCTGTCGGCAAGTTATGACACGATCCTGGCCCCGTCACTGACTCTGTATAGGGACTTCATTTCATTCCCGGGGTATTATATAAGCCTGGGACTGGGCCATTCAATTGAGATAGCCGATTCAATCAACCTGGATTTTTCAGGAGCATTCGGATACTATATGGTCGATGATGACAGTGGATTGCAGGACGGTCTGTTATCGGCGTCCATAAGCATTCCGGTAACGGAATATATCTCCCTGTCGCCGTCAGTATCATATTCTTTTCCCCTTTCGGATGATGCCGAGGATTTCCTTGGGCACAGCGGTGAAGTATTCGGCGGCGTGGTTTTATCCTTTTCTTTTTAAAAGTGATAAATAAGGCCGGAAATGCCCTCCCGACAATGTCGTCGTGAGGGCATTTTTCTATTTATCGGGTTAAAGGGTTCGTGTTATAGTCACTAGGCAAGGAATGAATATGAAATCAAAAAGTGATGAGGAAAAGGCAGGATATGTGAGAGGGATATTTGCAGCAATCTCCCGGAACTATGACTTCATAAACAGGCTGATGACCTTTGGCATGGATATGTCCTGGCGCAGGTTTCTATTGTCCGTGGCAGATGTGCCCTTATCCGGCAGGCTTCTTGATGTAGGGACCGGTACTGGTGATATTGCCCTTGAGGCATTACGGATGGATCCTTGGATTCGGGTGACAGGACTTGATTTCACGGCTGAGATGATGGAGGCAGGTAGACGTCGTAAGGATGCTGATGCAATAGACTGGTGCCGGGGCGATGCCCTATGCATGCCTTTCCCTGATAAAATATATGACGCGGTTGTATCGGGATTTCTTTTAAGAAATGTTGTTGATGTGAGATCGGCCTTGATGGAACAGGTCCGTGTTGTCAAACCGGGTGGACGAGTCGTCTGCCTTGATACATCTCCCGTGCCGAGAAATATATTAAGACCAATTATTCATCTTTATCTCAGGATAGTCATCCCTCTCCTGGGAAGACTGCTGACAGGCAAAGGGGATGCATACAATTATCTTGCTTCGTCAACCATTAATTTTCTTGAACCTGAAGTCCTGGGGAACATCATGAGAGAAGCAGGGCTTGAGGATGTTCATTTCAGACGATTCATGTTCGGCAATATAGCGGTGCATTGGGGAGTTCGTCCGGCTCTTCATGCAGATGCGGGCAGTGTGAAAATATGAGGATTAAGGCGGGTCTAACGGATTTGAAACCCCCTCCTCAACCTAAAAGGAGGAGGAGATTTCATGTGAATCACTTGTGAAATTTCATATAGTAAATGACGTCCTAATCTGCCAGAAATATCTCAACCTTTGCCTTTGCTCTCAATTCCGTGACATATTTATTAACCTTGCTGTTTTGCAGATAACTCATGATGTCCTCTTTTGAACTGTCATAACCGATTTTGGTGGGGTCCTTTTTATCGATAAGCTTAATAATGTGATATCCGTATCCTGTTTCGACTATATTGCTTATTTCCCCGGGTTTCAGGGCAAAGCTCGCATCCTCAAAGGCTTGGACCTTATCGCCCATATATTGGACCATCTGACCCTTATAAAAATAATCAAGATCGCCGCCATTCTCTTTGGTGTCAATATCCTCGGAGACTTCCTTTGCAAGGGCGGCAAAATCTTCCCCGGCCTTTAATCTTTTCAGAGCCTCTTCCAACTGTTTTTTTGCCGCTTCTTTTTTTGCCTGATCGGCTGATGAATCGACCATTATCATAATGTGGCTCACCTTTGCCTGGGCCGGCTCCAGGAATTCATCAGGATTGTCGTTATAGAATTGTTTTGCTTCCTCATCTGAAATTGTGAATTGTTTATTGATGAAATGCTGGATAGATAACCCCCATTTTATCTGGTCCTTAAACTCGTCAGTGGTGAATTTGTATTGATTTAATGTCTCCAGGAATTCGGCCTCACTGGCGAACTGCGCTTTTCGTGAATCATAGGCCTCGTTAATCTCCTTTTCTTCGACCTTTATGCCGATTTTATGGCTTTCCTGATAAAGCAATTCATTGCAGATAAGATTCTCCAGTACGGTTGTTTTTATCTCCGCCAATTTTTCAGCGGTTACCGTGCCTTCGCCAAGGGCGTCAATCTGTTGCTGATAAGGGGCCATAGCCGTATTGAAGCGCTCTTGACTGACTGCAACACCGTTCACCGAGGCAACCTTCCCCCGGCTTGAGGTTGCGCTTTTAATTGAATCTGCAGCGATTTTCTCCGTTACTGCGGCACCTTCCTCTGCATGCGCAAGGACTGCCGAAAACATTAAGATCAGGGAAACTGATATTGCCGGAAGAAGGACTCTAAGATTATATCGCATACTATTTTTTCTCCTTTGAAATTTTTAAAATTCCCCCGGAATGGATGATCGACTTATTCTATCGAAAATTTCCCGGGAGAACCTTTTAACGCTGCAATTGGAAAACACTCTTACTTGCCTCCTATTTGCACACAATCATTGTTAAATAGCAATTTAATTTTTCTATATGATAACCTCATAGAATTGGGGAACAGGTTCTCCTGCAAGCATGGGCGGGAGCTGTTCGTTGGCTTTTATATGATCAGGGTAGCTTGAGCCTGCAATAAAAGTCTCATGGCTTTCATGTTCCACCAGGATTACATATCTGCCGCTATCCGGAGACTTCAACAACCTCCGGTTGATAAGACCCTTATGACCTGCAAATTCCTTGTTTGTCCGGGAGAACCATTTTTCAAATTTTTCAGTATTGTCCGGAATGATTTGGATGGCAATCATAGCAATAAACATGAATAATGACTCCTTGATATATTTTAATAACCCTATTATTCATAATGGCTCCCTTTAGTCAATCATACTTTTACGATTTGCCCGGGTGAATTTATAACCTGATGAACAATTGTTGAGAGATCCGTAAAATCATAAGGCTTCTGAATAAATCCGCAGCATCCAATTCCCATGAGCTTCTGTATTTCTCCCTGTAATCCATAGCCGCTGGACAATATAACCTTAATATCCGGGTTGATGTCTTTAAGAATATTCAATACCTGTGCGCCGGTAGTTCCCGGCAGGATCATATCCAGTATCACAAGGTCGATTTTCCCCTGATTTTCTCGATAAACGGATATTGCCTCCTGTCCGCTTGCAGCACGATAAACGGAATAACCGAGCATTGTCAGCATATCTGATGCAGTTTCAAGAATCATTAATTCATCGTCCACCAGCAATATGCTTCCGCTGCCGGGACATAGTGTTTTTACGCGTGGTTCCTCCGCCTGTTGTATCTTTTTTTTCGATGATGGAAGGTATATGTAAAATGTGGAACCCTGGCCCAATTCGCTGAAGACATTAACGGCGCCGCCATGATTACGTATAATCCCATAGACTGAAGCCAGACCGAGGCCTGTTCCGCCCCGCTCGGATTTTGTCGTGAAAAACGGATCAAATATTTTGTCGAGGGTTTCCTTATCCATACCTGTACCTGTATCTGTTATGGATATCTCCACGTAATCACCTTCTTTCAGGTCACTAACCTCGATATTCCCTTTTTGAAGTTTGATGTTTCTTGTTTGAATAAGAATAGTTCCCCCTTTGGGCATAGCATGACCGGCATTTATGTATATATTCAGAAATGCCTGCTCCATCTGTCCCGGATCCGCTTCCACGGGATGGACTTCATCGGAAAGTTTAAATTCGGCCTTGATCTCTTTCCTGGTATTGAGATAAAGTTGAGCGCTCTTCATGATTAGGTCGTTGATCGACAGGGTCTTGACCTCATATTTTCCTTCTCTGGCAAATCCCAGAAGCTGCCTTGTCAGATTTGAGCCGCGTTTTATATGCTCTTCCATCTGGATCAATCTCTGATAATTCGGATGACCCGCGTCTTGACCCATAAGCATTAAAGAGATATTGCCCTGGATGCCCATGAGAATATTGTTTATATCGTGCGCCACGCCGCCTGCCAGTTGTCCGATCGCATCCATTTTCTGGGAATGGACCAACTGCCGTTCCAGTTTTCGACGAGCCTCCTCGGCATGTTTCCGCTCGGTTATATCAGTGAATATCCCTTCCACTCCCCGGATATTTCCTTCCTTGTCATAATAAAGATGGCTGTTTGTTGAAACGAACACAGGGCTTCCGTCTTTGCGCTTTAAAGTAACCTCGTAATGGGTAACCCTGCCGTTTTTCTTGAGCTCGTTTATAAGCAGGCTCCTTTCTTCAGGGTCGAAATAGAAATCCCTTGAAATATTCAATCCTATTATTTCTTCCATGGAATCATATCCCAGGAGACGCATGCCTGAAGCGCTTACAAATGTCAGATCGCCATTAAGATCGGCCCTGTAAATGGTGTCCTGCTGTATATTATCTACAAGTGACCGGTATTTTTCTTCACTTTCAAAAAGTGATTCCTCAGCGAGTACGGTTTCCGTAATATCCAGCATTGAGACCAGGCTGCAGGTTGTTCCGGGGATCATGGCTACACGAACGGTAACATTGCGTATAGCTCCGTCTTGTGTCCTGACTTTAGTATTGTAGGCTTCAGGTGCCAGGGCCGGATCAATCCTTCGCAACCTGTGGTATATCTTCATTTGTTGAAGGTCATCCTTATCTTCTATTAATTCAGTCCAGCTCATCCTTCCTTCCACATCGGATTTGGAGTAGCCTGTGAGCTTTGTAAATTCCTTGTTAACCAGGGCAATTATTGCGTCTTCACCGATGTACATCAGACCGACCCCGGTATTTTCGAATAGAACCCGGTATTGACCCTCGGCTATTTCATTTTTTGATTGCCCTTTATCCTGGCAGCCCGGTTCAACCCCAAGGAACATGACAATTTTCTGCGTCTCTTCAGGGATGAGGATTGCGCTCCAAAGAATATCCTTTGTGGTCTTGTTCGTAATCTTTATGGGGATTTTTACCGATTCCGTTTGATTCCCGAGGAATGCCTGACGGATCAAATATTTAAAATCTTTTTCATGTCTAACAGGTAGGAAAGGCATATTGTGACAGGCCTCGAGATCGGACGGCGAGCATCCTGAAAGGCGTTGAAAGGCATCGTTTATCCAGATTACTTCCTCCCTGTCATTGAATAAAACGACAGGCGATGGAGTCAGGTTCAGTTTTTCTCTGGGAAGGGACATCTTCAGCTTGCCGAGAATCATAATATAGGCCTCCCTGTTTTTAGGGCAATTTCTAAGGGGAAACAAAAAAGATGCCGGTAACAGTGGTTTTCCTGGTTTGAGAGCTAAGTTCCCGACCGGACACTGCCGATTATGGCATGAAATCAAGGTGCTTTGCAACAATTCCGGAAAAAATTTATAGAATCGATTTAATTTGTGTATTGATTTTCAATTATGATCCTGAAGCTGTTATTTCTTGCAATTGAAATGCTTTAAACCTAGAATCATCAAGCCAGTTATAATGATGCGAGGATGGTAAAAACAGAAATGAATAAGTCAAAACATAAAGCCGGCATGCCGGCCTTAAAGACCGGTAACAAGAAATATAGATTGCTTTCAAGGATCCCTGGAATAAGGGCATTACTGGAAAAGAGCCCTGTGGAAGACATCGGCAATCATGAGCTTTTGTATGGTACCGCATTGTTACATAATCCCTATCTCAATAAGGGAATTGCCTTCACAGAGGACGAAAGGCAGTTTTTCGGACTAAAGGGCCTGCTGCCGCCCGCCGTCCTGACACTGGAACAACAGGTCGTGCGTCTGATTGAAAATGTAAGGGCGCAATCATCCGACATAAATCGGTATATTACCATGATGTCGCTCTATGACCGCAATATCACCATGTTCTTCAGGGCGCTTATTGATTATATCGAAGAGCTTATGCCGATTGTCTATACACCTACCGTGGGCAAGGCATGCCAGATGTATGGCCAGATATACCAGAGACCCAGAGGAATTTTTATTTCAGAAAACGACAGAGGAAATATCGCCGAAATTTTAAGAAACTGGCCCTACCGTGATCTCAGCATAATTGTCGTCACAGACGGGGAAAGGATACTCGGCCTGGGAGACCTGGGTGCCAACGGCATGGGGATACCGGTCGGCAAGCTTGCACTCTATACTGCGTGCGCGGGGATAGAGCCTACATCAGGCCTGGCAGTTACACTTGATGTTGGAACCGAAAACAGGGCGTTGCTGAATGATTCCCTTTATATTGGAGTGAGGCAAGGCCGTCTTAAGGGAAAACCTTATGATGACCTTGTTGAAGAATTTATAACGGCAGTTAAGGAGGTCTTTCCCTGTACCCTGATACAATTCGAAGACTTTGCCGTAAATAATGCCATACGTTTTCTCAAAGAGTATAGAAAGCGTGTTCTGATGTTCAACGATGACATACAGGGTACGGCCGCAGTCGCCCTTGCGGGGCTGTTTTCCGCCATGCGTATAACGGGAGGAGAGCTGAAAAATCAAAGGCTTCTTTTCCTGGGAGCAGGGGAGGCAGGGACAGGGATAGCCGACCTTGTGGTTTATGCCATGGCAAATGAAGGACTTGCGCCGGAGGAGGGACGGAAGAGGTGCTGGTTCGTGGATTCAAGGGGGCTCGTGATAAAATCCCGTGGGGATCTTGCGGAACACAAGAGGCCCTATGCCCATGATCATACGGATATTCATAATTTATTGGATGCCGTTAAAAGATTAAGTCCTACAGTACTTATAGGTGTATCGGGGCAGGCGGGCGCCTTTACAAGGGATGTTATCAAAGCGATGTCGGAGATCAATGATAAACCTGTTATATTTGCACTGTCCAATCCAACCTCAAAGGCTGAGTGCACTGCGGAAGAGGCATACAAATGGTCGGATTACAAGGCGGTATTTGCAAGCGGAAGCCCATTTGGGCCTGTTGAAGGCATAGGTCGGACCTTTGTGCCCGGGCAGGGTAATAATGTTTACATATTCCCGGGTGTAGGTCTTGGCGCCATCATCTCAAAGGCCAGGCATGTTACAGATGAGATGTTTCTTGCTGCTGCAAAGACCCTTGCAGGACAGGTGTCGGATGAAGATCTATCTATCGGCAGGCTTTATCCTTCCCTGAAAAGAGTCAGGGATGTATCTGTTGCCATTGCCGAGTCGGTTGCGGAAGTAGCATATGAAGGGGGGCTGGCCCAGGCGGAAAGGCCCGATGACCTCATAGGCTTCATCAGATCCAGAATGTATGACCCTGTTTACAGGAGTTATATTGAAGCGATATAAGAAGGTTTGTTGCCAGTCGTTTGTCGAAGGTCGTTAAAACATGGTGTGTGTATTTGTCCGACTTGACATACAACACGCAACTCACGACCTGCAACGAACAGATAATGCCGGAAAAGGCTTAATACCCTTTCCGGCATTATTGTGAAAATCAAATCAGCTGTTTTATCCCTTAATAATCCTTGGAATCATCAGATGATTCTGCGGGCATATTGAATTCGGATTCTGGTACACGCTGCCTGCAAATGCGACAACGTATTTCCTGATGTCCTTAAAGGAGATTATCTCATCTACAAATCCCCTCTTAGCGCAATAGACCGGCCTGGATTTATTATAGTATTCCTGCGCGAGTTCGTTCATCTTGTCAATAATCGGTTTCAGCGGACGATTCGCGTCCTTTTCTTTGACAAGCCTTCTGGAGTATGATGCCGCCGAAGCGGTCTCTCCGTGCATGACATATATCTCGGTTGTGGGCGTTCCGAGGGTAAAGGCGTTATGGTTATTTGCCGTGGGCCCGCCCATGATGTAATGGGCTGCGGCTGTGCCTTTTCTCAGAACAATACATATCTGGGGGACATCCGTCTGCTCAATGGAGTATATGAGCGACTGACCTAAACCAAGAAGTTCAGCCTTTTCGGCGATATCTCCCACATCTATCCCAGATGTATCCTGGAACCATACTATGGGGATTCTGTCACGCCCGCACAGGGTAACGAATTCATTCATTTTGATAAGCCCCTGTCTGTATAATTTCCCCCCGATGCCCGGATAGGAGGCGTATTCGGGGTACTTGGCGCCCAGAAATCCCTGCCTGTTGCCGATAAAACCGACCAGGAACCCGTCTATCTTTGCAAGCCCTGTATAGACTTCCGGCCCGTAGCCGGGCCTGAATTCCATGTGCTCGCTGTTGTCGAAAACACGGGCCATCATCTCCTCGAGACTATAGCTGCGTTTCTGGTTAAATGCTATTATACTGTCGATATCTTCGGTTGGGAACTGAGGCTCCTTGGGTTCGGCAACTCGGAAAAACGCCGGGTCGTAGGCCGGCATCATGTCCATGTATTTTTTCAACGCATCCAGGACGCCCTGTTCGGTATCATAAACCTCTTTAAAGAAGCCTGTGACACCATAATGTATAGGAACGCTCCCGGGTGGGACCTCTTTAAAATGACGTGTTGCCTCGATAAGCTGTTCGGCGCCTTCCTCATCAAAACCGCCTTTAGGGCTCATCCCTCCTACAATGCCTCCGCCTCCTACCGCTATATTGGCGTCTTTGTGGGCAATGAGAAGTGTAGGGCTGATGCCCTGGTAACCGCCTCCCGCAGGATTCGTTCCATATATGCCGGCAAGTATGGGAATGCCGAGCTTCTCGAGTTCCGCGTGTCTGAAGAAGGTGCAGCCGTTGCCTCGTCTGTTGGCATATACCTCTTCCTGCTCCATCAGCTTGACGCCGCTGCAGTTGACTATCCAGACGAGCGGTATATGCAGCCTTTTGGCCATATCGGTAACCCTCAGCTGGTTGTCTGCCTGTCCGGAGATCCACGCACCTGCCATGACCTTGTTGTCAAAACCGATTACAACCGCCCATTTCCCATTGATCTTGGCAAGACCGTCAATGACGCCTGTGGTACCCTCCTCATTAAGATTAGGGTCATAAACGGTATGAAGCGGGCACCATGTCCCCGGATCAACAAGGTATTCGATCCTGTCCCATACCGTCATCTGTCCCCTTTTATGGATTGTTTCCGTGGGTATCCCGGCATTTTTTACCGCATCCACCGCCTTGGCTACTTCCTTTTCAACTTCCCGGATCTGCGCGATATTCTCCTGAGCGGCCTCTTTCTGTTTGTCCGTAAGCGCCTTTCCAAGGGGAGTCATCTTTTCAAAATAAGGTCTCATTATTGCCTCCTTAATTTATCTATTGGCCTTGCGGATATCCAGATAATCCTGGCCGGTTATCCACTTGCATATATTCGATGAGCCTTCCACAATCTGATATGCGGGGGCGTCCCTGTAATATCTTGCAACAGGGTATTCCGTTGAATAGCCATATGCGCCGAGTATCTTCATTGCAACATGAGATGCCTTGACTGCTATCTCTCCGGCCAGGTATTTAGCCATGGCAACCTCAAGGGTATTGCCAAGCTGGCCATTATCTTTTTGAACAGCTGCCTTATAGACCATAAGGCGTGCCGCCTCAAGTTCACAGGCTACCTGGGCAATCAAATCCTGGTTCATCTGGAAGGTCCCTATGGCTTTGCCGAATTGCTCGCGTTCCTTGCAGTAAGAGATTGCCGCGTCCAGGCAAGCCTGAGCCACGCCTATTCCACCGGCTGCTGCTGAAAGACGTGTCTGATTAAGCGAACCGAATACTATTCTGGCTCCGTCCCCGGGTTTTCCAATTATATTTTCCTTGGGGACCTTTGTGTCCTCCAGGATAATTTCTCCTGTGGGGGTGGATCTGGTGCCTATCTTATCAAGATCAGTGGTTGTTATGCCGTTGAAATTCTTGGGTTCAACAACAAAGGCAGAGAGTCCTTTGCCCTTTGCCTCCTTGTCGGTATAGGCATAGTAGATAACTACATCTGCCGCAGATGAGTTGGAGATCCATGTCTTATATCCGTTTATCAGCCAGTGATCGCCCTTATCTTCGGCCGTCGATTTCAACGCCATTACATCCGAACCCGCATTTGGTTCGGTAATCCCAAAGCAGCCTACCAAGTCGGCTGATACAAGCTTGGAGACATACTTTTTTTTCAGTTCCTCAGTGCCGTATTTAAAGATTGTAAATGCGCATCCGAGGGCCTGCATATTGATCTGTACACGCATGGAACTGGATGCCCTGGCTATCTCTTCAGTGAGTATCATTGCTGCCAGCCAGCCCATCCCGTTGCCGCCGTATTCTTCGGGGATGACTGTTCCGAAAAACCCCAATTCCGCCATTGGCTTAATAACTTCTTTATAGGGATAATAATGGTTTTCATCCCATTCATCTGCAAATGGTGCGATCTTTTCCGCAGCAAAATCCCTGGCCATATCTCTTAACATCTGTAATTCTTCACTTAACGTAAAATCCATGTGTCATCCTCCTTTAAATTGGCGATTGCCCGTGTATTCCTGATACTGATCTATTTTATTTTGACTCTAATTAAATTAAATCTTTTATGCAATAAAAATATTTACATTATAGCTGTAATATGACTATTTTTTTTGAATAAGAGATTAGCTATAAATAATTCAATAGATTAATAGATAAATTCATTCAGTATTAAAAGTCAATAATTGAATAAAATATGGCACTTTTTTGGGTTGATCATATTGAATAGGCTTCATGCAGGCCGGATTCAATAGGCACGGGAAAAGGAATATTAAAATGCATAAGGTCCTTTTCATTGACAATAGTCATGTCATTTCATATATTTCCATATACAAAATATCCTTCTTGTAAAAAAATTTTTAAACCTGCAAATAGGTTTGTTCTTATGGAAAATCCATGTAATCCTGAACTTGGCAGAATGACCTTTTTAAAGTTTATAACCCTGTTATTTTGCATGGTAATAATATCTGCTGCGATCGGCTCAGGCAGTTATGCATCCGCGGATGAGGGGACTGTATTTTCAATACATTTGTTTTCGTATAAAGGGGCTGATGAGGCCGGATCCAAGGTAATGGAGTTTAATGAGCTCGGATATAATGCATTTTACAGGAAGGAATCGGCGGAAGACGGATCGGAAGTCTGTAATCTTTATATTGAGAGGTTTAATACAAGGCCTGAGGCGGAAAAGGAGGCAAATATCCTGAAAGAACTCGGTTTGATATCAGATTATGATGTCCGGGAGATTATTGAAAAAACTGAGGACAGTACCAAAAAAGAGAAGGTGGAACCTGCCGCTGAAAAAAAGGATCTAAATGGTTATTATCTTCAGGTCAGTTCCCTGAGGCAAAAAGAAAACGCGGAAGAGATTGTAAAAAGGCTGAAGGATGAAGGCTATAATGCCTTTTATAATTATGAGTCTGTCAAGGGTAAAGGCGACTGGTATCGGGTATATATCGATGAATATAAATCAAAGGGCGATGCTGAAAAGGATGCCAAAATCTTAATGCAGTCGGGAATTATTGCCGGTTATGAGGTCAAACACGCAACCGAAAAGATCCACGCCGCGGAAAAGGCGCAGAGAGATGAAACAAAGGTCTATTCATTGCATACCGCTTCCTACAGGGAAGGCGGTAATGCCGACAATGATGTAATCAGGTTGTCAGCAATGGGGCTTAAGGCATTTACGGTAAAGGCGGATATTTCGGGTGAGCAGTGGTCCCGTGTCTTTGTGGGCGAATTCTCTGATGAGAGGGAGGCAAGGAAAGCGGGTGATGAATTGCTCAAACAAGGGATAATTAAATATTTTAAGCCCATGATAATAGGTAAATAAGGTAATTGAGCCGGTAATATCCTCGCCTGTGCTTAAGAATGGAGTAGCTGATAATTTTTCTGTTGATAATTATAAGGGCCTTATAGCATTATCAAGACATATATTGGAAAAGATATCAGGAGGAGAGACTTAATGGATGTAAGCAGATCTATCGGGACAGGGATAGTAATGATTATTCCTTCCTTTGTGGGGGGAGGAGCAGCGTGGGAGTTCTTTAATAATTGGGGCGCGGTTTTTGCCTGGCTAGCGGTTATGATCGTTACATACGGATTTATACTTTATAGGGGACATTATTCAAAAAAGTGAAGACAGGAGACGACATCAATGTCGAATGAACACAGCAATATCGATCATTATGAAAAACAATTCGGTATAATTGCCATTGAAAAGGGTTATATTACACCTGAGATGCTTATAGAGGCGCTCAGAATTCAGGTTGAAGAAGAGGTTGAATTTCATACCCATCGTCTGATAGGCGAGATACTTATGGAAAAGGATTATCTTAACGCAATGCAGATACAGACAATACTGAACCTGATATTCAAGCATAATCCCTAGCCTGCCGATATTATATTGAAATAAATAAGATGAGTCTCATTAACGTAATAAATCTTGGTCTTGCCTATTCCAAAAAGATAATATTCAGGAATCTTAATCTCCAGGTTGAACCTGGAGACCGCGTAGGTCTCGTAGGACCGAACGGCTCTGGAAAAACCAGTCTCTTAAGGATTATCTCCAATGAGATATCATCTGATGAGGGGGAGGTAAGGATCAAGAGCGGTTGCAGGGTCGGGTTTCTTCCACAGGATGCCGGAGAAAGGATGTCCGGAAAAATCCTCCAGTGTGTCCTTGATTCCCTGTCATCCCGGGTTTCAATGAGGGCTGAAATAGAGGATGCCGAAAAGCGGCTGAAGGAGAGCCCTGGAGAGGACGGGCAGGAGAGACTTGCAGCCAGACTGGCCGAACTGCATAATAATATGAGCATTCTTGAACGGGATTATCCTGCCCATGGAGCGGAAAAGATCCTTGAGGGGCTCGGATTCAAGACAAGGGATTTTTATGCGCCAGTATCTTCATTGAGCGGCGGCTGGAAGATAAGGGTTGCCCTGGCAGGGATACTTTATCAGAATCCTGATCTCCTGATGCTGGATGAACCGACCAATCACCTGGATATGCCTTCCGTCAGATGGCTTGAGCAGTTTCTTGCGGATTTTAAGGGCGCCATTATCCTTGTATGCCATGACAGGGAATTTCTCAACCATCAGATAAAACGGGTTATAAGCTTTGAGGCCGAAGGCGTAAGAAATTATTCCGGCAATTACGATCAGTATATGGAGGCGAGGGAAGAGGAGATAAGGGGCCTGGAGGCAAGGGCGAGGAACCAGGAGATACAGGTAAAGGAGGCTAAAAAATTTATTGAGAGGTTCCGCTCCAAGGCCACAAAGGCGCGTCAGGCCCAGAGCAAGATAAAACTCTTGAAGAAGATCGAGCTTGTGGAGACGCACAAAAAAACAAAGACCATCCGGTTTTCCTTCCCTGAGGTAAAATCCAGCGGCAGGGTGGTGTTATCTGTCAGCAACCTTTCAAAAAGCTTCGGAGACAAGGAGCTTTATAAAAATGCGGATCTCTCGATTTTAAGGGGGGAGAGGGTCGCTGTTATGGGGCCGAACGGTTATGGGAAGACAACACTTTTAAGGATAGTATCGGGTGAGATCAGACCCACATGCGGAGATCTTTCCCTTGGCCATAATGTGGAGATGTCATATTACGCGCAGCATCATTCCGAGATGCTTGATCTCAATAAAACCGTTCTTGAAGAGGTGTATCAGGTAGTGCCAAACGAGAGCGTCAGTTTTGTCAGGGGCATTTGCGGCGCATTTCTTTTTTCCGGCGATGACGTCGATAAACCGATAAAGGTATTATCCGGAGGCGAGAAGGCGAGGGTATGTCTGGCAAAGATGCTGATCAAACCCGGCAATTTCATACTCATGGATGAACCGACGAACCACCTTGACCTCATGTCATCGGAGATACTTATAGACGCCCTGTCCGAATTTAACGGCACCCTTCTTTTTGTGTCTCATAACCAGTCATTCATAAGAAGACTGGCAACAAGGATATGGGACATAAACGAGGGGAAGATACTGGATTACCCGGGTTCTCTTAATGAATATTATCTCCATCTGGCGGGCATTGAAGCGGATAAGGTCGTTGCTTTCGCAAAAAAGGAGTCGGAGAAGCAGGTTGAAAAAGAGACACAGGTATCAGAGTTAAAGGACAACAAAAAGGCGATAAGAAAGGAAAAGGCTGAAAAGAGAAACCTCATAAGGTCACGATTAAGACCCTTTGAAGAAAAGGTATCCTATCTGGAAAACATGATCTCGGAACTGGAAAAACGGGAAAAGGAGATAGGTATCAAGCTTTCCGACCCCCTTATCTACCATGATAAGAACAAAAGCGTTCCGCTTCTTGATGAATACAGGCATGTTAAGGAAGAATTGGAGGAAAGCATCATAAAATGGGAGGATTCCCATAACAAACTTGAGATGACAAGGCTTGAACTGGGCTTAACCGCCGATGAGATATGAATTCATGTAATATTTTCATGGGAGATTTTATATGGCCTATAAACGTATTGAAGACCGGCAGAAGATAATAAAGATCATTGATCACTTAATCGCGGAAAAAAGTGATATCCAGGTAATTATGAAGAGCGGTTCGACCTCCTTTACCTCAAGAATAATTAATGCAAACCAGAATTATCCCTCTCTTGCGAAGGGCACAAGGGCTGTAATTATCATAGAAAAGCTTGCCCCGGAAAAGGGTAATGACCTGATTCAGGTGTCTCCCAGGTTAACCCTTAAATTCACAGTGCTGGATCAGCCCTGCGCCTGTTTGATCAATTACATCGGGATAAGCAGCATGCCTCCCTATTTCGGTTTTGTGCTGGGGATGCCGGAGGTAATTGAATTGGAGGAGAAACGGGTAGAAACCAGGTCAATCTATGGATCGCCGGATTTTCTAACGGCTGTAATACGTATAGGGAAAGCGATAAAAGCGCAAAGAGTTTATGAACTGGATGTTGTTGACAGCTCGGCACACGGCCTTCGGATGCTGATACGCGAGAAGAATCTGGATCTCCTTGACAGGGTAAAGGTAGGGGATGTTATTAAAGATATAAATTTTTATGCGTCAAATGCCATGCTGAAGGTTGACGGCATCGTAAGGCACATCACAAAGATCACCGAGGGCAAATTTAAAGGCGGCTATTATATAGGGATTGAATCAAAGGATATCATACCGGGCGCCAAAAAAAAGAAGTAAAGGCACAACATGAAAATTTATTATGAAACTATTGACGAAAAACAGATAAAAAAAGAAAAGGAAAAGGCCCGCGAACTCAGGCGGTCCTCCTGGTGGCTGAACATTATCCAGGATGGCGTATGTTATTACTGCAAAAGGAATGTGGGGAGGGCCAATCTCACCATGGACCACATAGTCCCATTGAGCAGGGGAGGAAAGAGCAAAAAGGGGAATATTGTGCCTGCCTGCAAGGAATGCAACAACAAAAAGAAATACCTCCTTCCCATAGAATGGGAGGAGTATCTGCAATCCCTGTCTAACGAGTCATCCTCCTCTTGAGACCTTTACTGTCGAACCGATAATCTCGTCCCTGTTGATCCCTGCATATTCAGACGCCCTTCCGAGATTCACGGCAATCTCAAGGAGTCCCGAACTGTTTATCAGGGCAAGGGGCTCACCTTCCTCAACATCAAGGTATGTATCATGGAGTCTTTTAATCTCCATATTGCCTATGGATATTAAGGGCTTTGAATATTTTAAAAAGTCTTCAAGCTCTTTTTTCGTGATGTTAGAGATAAGGTTGCCGAAATTGTCAATGCGTGTAATTTCACCACAGAGGGTATTGTCCGTAATATAGGGTGACGGGATGGCTATCTCAACGGGATTGTTTATTCGTATTCCCATCAGGGGAAGATCCGTGCCTATGGTGAGATGTGCCGCGACCGGGGCAAAGACCTCCCTGCCATGAAAGGTGCTGGTAATATGAGGCAGGAAATACCTGTTTTCAGTGAGCTGTATTACTGAGGCATCTCTATAGTCCTTAATTATAGGCCAGAAGATCCCGTTGTCAGGGCCGACAAAAAAATGGCCGTCCGCCTCAACGCCCAGGAGTCTCCTGTCGCTGCCCACGCCGGGATCAACAACTGCCACGTGAACCGTGCCTTTAGGGAAAAACGGGTATGTCTCCCTTAAAATCCCGGAGGCCTGCGCTATCCCGCCCGTCATAATGGAATGGCTGACATCGACAATGACGGCATCAGGGTTTATTGACAGGATAACGCCCTTCATCATGGCAAGATAAGGATCAACAATTCCAAAGTCGGTCACCAGGGTAATAATGCCGGAAGGTTTCATATTTCTCCTTAAAGGCCCTGTCTCAATCAGTCAACACATCATCAAATATCTTTGTTAATCCTTTTTTATCAGGGGATTTTTCAAACTCACTTAGCCATTTTCGAATGTACTCTCTGTCCAATTCCGGAGTCTTAAGAAGAATGGATCTGACATCTTCCAGATCTCTTGGTCTCCCGGCAAATATTTTATGTATAATCACATCTTCGGCAGATGCGAACATGACATTTGTTCCCTTCAATAATACGGCCCTGGAATTCGATATGGCCTGTCTCTCGTAGGGAGTGAATGAAAATATGAAATCCACCCTTATTCCGCTTGTTTCGTCTTTGGTGGGCAATACATATGTCTTCTCCGCGAATGTCTTATAATCCTCAGGTATGATTTTCAGGTCCATTGCGTCAAGAGAAGGAAGGATGTCCTCCAAGAACCCAATATCAACTCCAAGCGTAATATCAATATCCTTTGTCATTCTTGGGGTGCCGTATAGTAGAACCGCCTGGCCGCCTATAATCATATAAGGCAAGTCCGCTTTCTTCAGCTCTATGGCTATTCTTGCCAGTATATCGTCAAACATCATTCAACATCCTGGCTACCCGGATATCCACTTCGATTCCTTCAAGCGGGTTCTTCAAGGGTAAGACACCCATAGCCTTTCCTTCGAGCCACATTCCCTCAAAAATCCTCAAGGCAGACCTGTAATCCGGTGGTTCTCTCTTAATCTCTTCCTGTTCAAACTGAAACAGAATATTTGAATCCTTGATCATAGGCATGACCCTCTTTCACCCAAATAATCAAATTATTAACAGAATGAATAAACAATAATGGAATAATAGCTATTTAATCCATTGAAATCAAATAATATTTTGGATGGGAAAGATGACTAATCATGAGAGTTAGCTCCTATTTCATAGATCTTTATTAAAATATATCCAAGAGGGGGAGAAGTCCTTAATAATGACACCATGATTGACGAAAAGGATAATCCCCTTCATAATGTTTAGATATGGGGCAACAATTCCGAAATCAGTAAGCAGGGTAACAATGATATGGCTCTTTATCTTAAATAAAAAGCCATGGGCACGACAACAATGCAATCGACCGGTTTTCCATATTTTTCCGCTGGCATGAATCTGTATTGCCGGATAGCTTCAATAGCTGCATCGTCGAAGACCCCCTCTGGCTCCGATTCAATCGCCATCGGTTCAACAACATTTCCATTTGTATCAACGATAAATCTCAGCACGACCTTTCCTTCAATGTTATTTCTTTCTGCATAGGGGGGGTATAGAGGCATAATCCTTCGAAGGATGCTGGGTGCCCGATCAACTTCATTAATAGTAAAAATGTTGGGATCGAATGTTTGTGTTACTGTAAACTCAACTTCGGTATTTTTCACGAAATCGTTATTTGTAACTATTGGCACTCCCCATGATGAATGTTCAACTATGCCATCGGTTAACGGCTCTATATTTGGTGATTTATTAGTCTTTTTTGCACTTTGTTGCATTTTAATTTCAATCGGCCTTGCCTGTTCCTGTGCCTTTTCTATTCCTGAAGGGGCTTTTTTAATCACTTTCAATGGTAAAGATATTTCCGGATCCTTTTGCAATGGTTCGGAGGGTGTATTCACGACAGAAAACATTAAGGGAAGCGATACAAATAATGCTGCGGTTGCAACCATGGGCCCGATAATGACTAATAAAGAACCGGGGAAATTAATATGTGCCTGTTGATATGTGCTCATAATTTCCTCCTTTCTCATTAATCCTGCTTATTGTAAGAAAAAATTAATGATATACATAAAAAGAAAATTATTCGCTTAGAATCTAT
>JAFGIC010000200.1 GCA_016929815.1 Deltaproteobacteria bacterium | reverse complement strand
TTGGCGGGGACGACGAGGCTCGAACTCGCGACCTCCGGCGTGACAGGCCGGCGTTCTAACCGACTGAACTACATCCCCTGAAAGATCCTTTTTCCTATCCTGTAACAGCATGGAAATTTATACAACAACTGTTTCCTGATAAGCAAGAACAATTTAAGTTCTTCAACTGGTGGGCGGAACAGGGCTTGAACCTGCGACATTCGGCTTGTAAGGCCGACGCTCTCCCAACTGAGCTACCCGCCCTGAAAAATTCTATTTTTTCTCATATAATGATATTGATTGTCAAGCATTAATGCGCGGTTATTTCAGGTTGTTTCTGCTTGGCATCATCAAAGAATTCAACACGGAAGGGCTCGCATTTTTCCTCGGGCGCGAAAAGATCCTCACCTTCCTTGAGGATAAGCGCCTCCCTCAGCACCTCATCCATATGCTCTACAGGCACGATCTCCACCTGCCTTAATATCTTGGCAGGAATCTCCTCAATGTCCTTTTTGTTTTCAAGGGGTATAATCACCTTGGTAATCTTTCCCCTGTGGGCGGCCAGGATCTTCTCCTTCAACCCGCCTATGGGCAGGACCCTCCCCCTGAGGGTTATTTCGCCCGTCATTGCAATGTTCCGGCTTACGGGTCTGCCTGTCAGGACAGATATTATTGATGTCGCAAGGGCTATTCCGGCCGAAGGCCCGTCCTTGGGCGTTGCTCCTTCAGGCACATGTATGTGGATATCCATCTTTTCATAGAATTTATCCGGGAGCTTAAGCTGTCTGGATCTGCTCCTGGCGTAACTCAGGGCGGCCTGGGCCGATTCCTGCATTACTTCTCCGAGTTTTCCGGTAAGGACCAGGCTTCCTTTTCCTGGCATGATGGCGGCCTCCGTCTGAAGGAGTTCGCCTCCCACGTCCGTCCATGCGAGGCCTGTGGTTACCCCCACATAGTCCTGCTCTTCCGTGCGGCCGAACCTGAACTTGATAACACCCAGGTATTTATGTATTGAGTTGGAGGTTATGTTAATCCTTGTATCCTTGCCCTTATTGACGACCTCCTTGGCCACCTTCCTGCAGACCGCGGATATCTCTCTCTCGAGATTGCGGACCCCGGCCTCCCTTGTATAGTTTCTTATTATTGAAAGGACAGCCTTGTCTGAAAAGGTTATATTCCGGGGCTCCAGGCCGTTCTGCTCCACCTGTTTTTTAATAAGGAACTGCTTTGCAATGTTGAGCTTTTCAAGTTCGGTGTAACCTGGCAGCCTTATGATCTCCATCCTGTCCTGCAGCGGCAGGGGGATATTATAAAGGGTGTTGGCTGTAGTTATAAACAGTATGTGCGAAAGATCATAGTCCAGGTCAAGATAATGATCATTGAATGCAAAATTCTGCTCAGGATCAAGTACCTCAAGGAGGGCAGCGGAAGGGTCTCCCCTGAAATCCGTGCTCATTTTATCGACCTCGTCGAGGCAGAACACGGGATTGCTTGACTTGGCCTTTTTCAAATACTGTATGATCTTGCCGGGGAGTGCGCCTATGTATGTCCTCCTGTGCCCCCTTATCTCGGCCTCATCCCTTACCCCTCCCAGAGAAAGCCTAACAAAATTGCGGCCCATGGCCCTGGCAACGGATTTCGCGAGTGAGGTCTTCCCCACCCCGGGCGGGCCAACCAGACAAAGGATAGGGCCCTTGATCTTCTTTGTAAGGGTCTGCACAGATAGGTATTCAAGGATACGCTCCTTCGGTTTCTTCAGCCCGTAGTGATCTTCCTCAAGGATTTTCTCCGCCTCCTTGATGTCTATCTTGTCTTTTGTCAATTCAAACCACGGGAGGCCCAGTATCCAGTCTATATAGTTGCGGACAACTGTGGCCTCGGCGGACATGGGAGACATCATCTTGAGCTTGTTGTATTCCTGCCATACCCTTGCGGAGGCCTCTTTTGAGAGCTTCTTTTTCTTTATCTTCTTTTCAAGCTGTTCGAGTTCAGCCTTGAAATCATCCTTGGCGCCCATCTCCTTCTGGATGGCCCTCATCTGTTCGTTCAGATAATAGTCCTTCTGGGTCTTCTCCATCTGTTTCTTGACCCTTTTTTTAAGCCGCCCCTCCAGGGCAAGGATATTGATCTCGTTCGAAAGCCTTTCAAGGAGTTTCTCAAGCCGAAGATCGACGTCAACGCATTCCAGGAGTTCCTGTTTCTGGCTTACCTTTATGGCCAGATGGGCGGCAATGGTGTCTGCCAGACGCGAAGGGTTCTCTATGGCCGCGAGAGTGGATACAAGGTCCTTTCCGATCTTTTTATTAAGTTTGCTGTATTCCTCGAAACTCTCATTAACTGTCCTTATAAGGGCGGTTGTCTTTGGCGTAATCTCATAATCCTCTATGACCTTCTCAACCTCAACCATGTAAAAGTTCTGGTTTTCGGTTATGGTCCCGGCCTTTGCCCTGTTTTTACCCTCTATGAGGGCCTTTACGGTCCCGTCGGGCAGCCTCAGCAGCTGCAGTACGGATCCCAGGGTCCCGAAAAAGTATATATCCTTTTCCGTGGGATTATCCACTGTAGCGTCCTTCTGTGCCGCGAGGAAGATGTCCTTGTCTCTGGACATAGCGTATTCAAGGGCCTTGATGGACTTCTCCCTGCCTACAAAGAGGGGGACGACCATATTCGGGAAGACGACCACATCTCTCAGGGGCAATATCGGATACTGGTTTTTTTCGCCTTCCAAAAAACCGATTGAATTTTTCTGGTCTATATTAAACATGTTTTATGCGTAACCTGCCTTATTTTCATATACTAAAAGGGGTTGTTCCTTTCCTTTGATGACCGATTCTCCTATAACACATTCTCTGATGCCTGACATGCTCGGGATGTCATACATGATGTCCAGCATAACCGATTCGAGTATGGCCCGAAGCCCGCGGGCGCCTGACTTTCTCTTTATTGCGTCCTGTGCAATGGTCTTGATTGCATCGTCACTGAACTTCAGTTCGACTCCTTCGACCTCGAACAGTTTTTTATACTGTTTTAAAAGCGCGTTTTTCGGCTCCGTCAGTATCCTGACCAGGGCATCCTCGCTCAGACTGTTGAGGGAGGCAATGATTGGTATCCTTCCCATAAATTCAGGTATCATTCCGTACTTGACCAGGTCTTCCGGCTGAATAAGCGACATCAGCCTGTCGGAATCATCATCCTTGGCCTGATGCAGCTCTGCCTCAAAGCCCATGGATTTGCTTCCGATCCTGTTTCGGATGATCCTGTCAAGGCCGTTAAAGGTCCCCCCGCAGATAAACAGTATATTGCTCGTGTCCACCTTGACAAAGTCCTGCTGGGGGTGCTTTCTGCCGCCCTTGGGCGGGATATTGGCCATGGTCCCTTCAATGATTTTCAGGAGGGCCTGCTGTACGCCTTCGCCCGAGACATCCCTGGTAATGGACGGGCTGTCCGTCTTCCTTGCGATCTTGTCGATCTCATCGATATAAACGATCCCCTTGCATGCTGATTCAACATCATAATCGGCTATCTGGACGAGGTTCAAAATAATATTCTCGACATCCTCCCCCACATACCCGGCCTCAGTGAGCGTTGTGGCGTCCGCGATGGCAAAGGGGACCTTGAGTATCCTGGCAAGGGTCTGCGCCAGCAGTGTCTTGCCTGAGCCTGTAGGGCCGATAAGGAGTATATTGCTCTTCTGGATCTCTACATCTTCCATGTCTATGGAGGTGTTGATCCTTTTATAATGATTATGCACCGCGACGGATAGGATTTTTTTTGGCTTTTCCTGGTCTATCACGTATTGGTCAAGCGCGTCTTTTATCTCATAGGGCTTGGGAAGACCGGACTTTACCTCTTTGTCCCTGATGCGCTCGTCGGCGATGATCTCGGTGCACAGCTGGATGCATTCATCGCATATATATACTGATGGTCCGGCGATGAGCTTTTTTACCTCCTCCTGGCTTTTACCGCAAAAGGAGCACATAAGGTCGCCTTTTGAATCGTCTTTTTTCTGCATATAAACCTCTACTTCTTTTTTATCGTATCCTGGATTTCTCTCTTGGTGATAACCTTATCAATTATACCGTACTCCAGGGCATCCTGGCTGCTCATGAAAAAATCCCTTTCCGTGTCATTGCGGATCTTCTCAACGGGCTGGCCTGTGTGTCTTGCCAGGATATTATGAATATTCTCCTTTATCTTCAGGATCTCCTTGGCCTGGATATCAATATCGGTCGCCTGGCCCTGAAACCCCCCGATAGGCTGGTGGATCATGACCCTGGAATGGGGGAGGGCATATCTCTTGTTACTGGCGCCGGCAGCAAGGAGCAGCGCGCCCATGCTTGATGCCTGACCCATGCATATGGTGGCGATATCAGGCTTGATATATTGCATGGTATCGTATATTGCCAGGCCGGCTGTAACAACACCTCCCGGAGAATTTATATAAACATTAATGTCCTTGTCAGGGTCTTCCGATTCCAGGAAGAGCATCTGTGCGATGATGGTGTTTGCCATCCCGTCATCTACCTGCTCCCCGATAAAGATAATCCTGTCCTTTAAAAGGCGTGAGTATATGTCATAGGCGCGCTCGCCCCGATTTGTCTGTTCAACTACTATTGGTATAAGCATAAATCCTGTCCTTTTTGTCCCTTTTAATACATGAACTTCATATGCCGGTTATATCCGTGCAGGGTTCAACACTGATCCCTACTCATTGCCCGTGCTATCTGCGGGTGATATTGTCTGCGTCAACAACTATAATCCTAGCATTATCGACGAGATAGTTCAAGGTCTTTTCCCTTAGTAGGGAATTCCTGTAGGAATCCATAAGATTGTTGGTCTCATAATACTGACGCATCATCTCACTGCCGACGCCGAAATCCTTGGCCATCCTGTTGAATCCGTCGGTTATATCCGTCTCATCAACAGTGATCTTGTTTTCATCTGCGATATGCCCGATTATGAACATATTTTTGACGCTTTTTCGGGCCGCCGGTCTTATCTCCTCCCTCAGTTTTGCCTGGTCAAAGCCTGATTTCTCAAGGTCCCCGCCTGACCTGGACATGCGTTGTTTTATGTTTTCAATGGCTGCATTGATCTCATATTCCACAAGGCTTTCGGGCAGTTCAAAATCAACGGTGTCGGATATCTTGTCGAGGAGCCTGATTCTTAATTCATTGTCGATCCTCTTTTCCTCGCCGGCTGTCGTCTCTTCCCTGATCTTATTGCGGAAGTCTTCAAGGGTGCTGAATTTTTCACCGAGACCCTTTATAAATTCTTCGTTCAACTCTGGGAGAGAGATTTCCTTGATGTCCTTTATCTCGACCTTGAAAATTACACTTTTTCCTGCCAGCCTGGAGTTAAAATAATCCTTGTCAAAATCTGTCTTGATCTCAAGTGGTGCGCCCTTTTTTGCGCCTAAAAGAGATTCTTCAACGCCTTTATAGAAATGGCCGCTTCCTATCTTGATTGGGAAATTGACACCCTTGATCCCCTCGATGGCCTTATCTTCCTCAAATGCCTCATAATCAAGGACAACATAGTCGCCGTCCCTGACACCCCTGTCTTCGTTCACAAGGTTCAGGGTGCCACTGGCCTCCCTGATTTGTTCAATCTGTTTATCGATATTTTCGTCGGTAACGATGCAATTCTCTTTCTGAACCTCTAACCCCAGGTAATCCTTCAGTTCAAACTCAGGTCTTACCTCTATGGAGGCGGAATATCTAAAGGCCTGCCCGGGTTTGAGATCTTCGTTGTCTATAGCAGGCATGCTCAGGGGGAATTTTTTAAGCTCATCGATGGCGCCGGGGAGCGTGTCCCTTATCAGGTTGTTTGTTACATCCTCCATGACCTGACCGGAATAGAATTTTTCCAGGATGTTTCTAGGGACTTTGCCGGTCCTGAAACCTTTGATGCGTGCAGTTTTTGCCAGTTTTTTATAGGCGTCGTTAATCCTTTGGTCTATCTCCTCTGCCTCAATCTCAACATTCAATTTTTTTTTCACGGAACTGATGTCTTCAATATTTGTCTTCATTATTTTTACCTGCAATTTTTAGATTTTATTCAAATGTCAGGCTGATTTTAACTTATTGATGTGGCCTCTGTAAAATTTTTTCATTAAAGAAGACCGGATCAAAAATTAATTATCAAATTCCTGATTTCAAGTAAGAGACACCTAAATAGTAAAAGACGCTGGGCATGTCAACTGTAAATATTTATTTAATAAGCATAATTCATGCCAAAATCTCGGCATGTAATCCCTTTCCCTGACAGAACTGATAGCATAAAAACTGCCGTGCCTATTGCATCAATACAGCCGGAAATGAGCTGTTTTTAATCAGGATTGCTGCTGCGGAAGAGGGCGGTTAAGCCGGCAAAAAATTGATGATTAAAGATGCTTGCCCTTGTCGTTTGATTTTGTTAATATTATTTAATGTACACTGAATTCTATGGATTAAAAGAAAAGCCATTTAATCTCACTCCATCGCCTCGTTTTGTCTATATGAGCGAGGGTCATAAGGAGGCCATGGCCCTACTGACCTATGGCGTCACGGAGAGAAAGGGCTTTATTCTTTTAACCGGTGAGGTGGGTACAGGCAAAACAACAATGATACATAACCTCATAAGCAACCTTGATGCCGGAGTGGAATATGTTTACCTGGTCAATCCCCTGTTAACACCTCAGGAATTTATTGATTACCTTGCCTTCTCTTCCTTTAAAAAAAGGGTCCATTTCAGATCAAAGGCTGATTTTCTTCTGGAGTTTGAAGAGTTTCTTCAAAAGTGTTTTCAGAATCAGAAGATATTTATACTGATCATCGATGAGGCGCACAAGCTTTCCTTTGAACTGCTCGAGGAGATAAGGCTGTTGTCGAATATGGAATATGCCGAGGAAAAACTGATAAATGTATTCCTTGTCGGACAGCCTGAACTCAATGAAAACCTGAACAGTCCCAGGGGAAGGGCAACATTGCAGCGTATCGGGATACGCTATGACATACCGCCGCTCAGTTTAAAAGAGACTGCGGAATATATCGATATGCGCCTTATGGTAGCCGGCGCCCCAAAGAAGAGCGAGATATTTCAGAAGGACGCTGTTGAGGCGATCTACAGATTTTCTCAGGGATACCCCAGGACAATAAATATACTTGCAGACAATGCCATGCTTCTTGGGTATTCAAGGGATAAAAAGACAATTAATGCCTCTATGATAGAGGAGTCCTATAATGCCATGAGACTGGAGGGTTCTTTTCTCGACGACAGCGCAGGCAAACCCCCGGAAATCCCGCCGGTTCTACGGGAAAGGCATTCCGACGGAGTATTCAAGTGGGTCTTTGCCGCTCTGATATTAATTATTATCGCGCTTCTGTTGTTCATGGCTAAGACTTCAAGGATAAATATTCCATATATCTCAGGAATTGCACATGAGGAGAAGGCTCAGAATACGGCGCCTGCGCCACTGTCTGTAATAATGGATCAGATAGAAAAAGATGAGACGGGATCGTCGGGAGGGCTTCTCCAGTCGAAAGAAGGCGGGATGGACTCCATAAGGTTGACAGATCTCACAGTTTTTGTATTAAATCAAGATAGAGGATTATCCAAATCAGTCATGGCAAAAGAGGGGGACACCCTTACCAGCTTGGCGGAAAAGGTATATGGACACGCCGGGGAGGAGGAACTTGATCTCCTTAAGCAGTATAATCCGGAAATATCAAATATAAATCAGATTGCTGTCGGTCAGCTGATTTCCTTTCCAGGTTACACCGTGCTTATTGCCGCATACGAATCCTTTGAAAAGGCCGACTACCTTTATCAACAGCTGATAAATGAAGGGTATGATGCAGGCATATTATCACCTGATGCTCATGGCGGGGCAGGATCCTTTAAGGTGATGGTGGGCGCGTTTAAGAGTAAAAGGGAGGCTGAGGATTTTGCCTTTAACATTCTGGAAGGAAAGATTTATAATGTCCCCAAATAGGTTTTAAAGGAGCAAAGCAATGAAATGTACAAAATGCGGCTTTATAAGCTTTGACTTTAACCAGGTCTGTCCTAAATGCAGCAAGGGCCTCGCGGATGAACAGAGGAGGCTGAATCTCCCATCTTTCAGACCTGAGCCGCCCATGCTTCTCGGCAGGTTGCTGGGTGAAAACTATGAAGATGCCGAAGTTGAAATAGTCACAGATCACCCTGCAGTCATGGAAGATACGTTTCAATCGGCAGATTCGGACATTGATGATTCCCTGTCAGGAATTAACGAGGATATGCTTTCATCCGAAGACAAGGAAGATCTTGATGACTTAACCCTAGGGCTGGAGGAACACACGCCGTCATCGGAAGAGGGCGGCGAAGATTATCTCCCGGATCTTGAAGGGGATTCCTTCGAAGAGTCGAATGAGGCTGTTACAATAGATAAGGGCGATGACTTGATCCTTGAAGAATCCATGATAGAGATGAAAGGGAAAGAAGAAATCGGAGAGGGAGAGATCTCTTTCAATCTCGACGACATCTCCTTTGATGACCTGGATTCTAAAGACACCGGAGATTCCGGATTAGAGATCGATTTAAAGGATAAGAGATCCGGAAAAGAGGATGCACCTGTTGTGGAAACCGACAATTTAAAATACAGCGGGACAATGGAGTCTTTTTATCTGGACAGTGATGCGGAAGGATTGACAAAAGAGATCGATATGAAGAAATTCAGGAAGGGCCTTGGTAAAAGGGACAAAAAGCCGGAGTAGTTTTATTTGGTTGAAGTTTCAGTGGGACCATCTTTTTTCAGGGACGCGGCCAGATAACCGCTCACGCTGTTCAATAACATAAGATCATCCTTCCTGAATCCGTAGGCGCTCCGAAGCGAGTCCATGTAAATGGCGCCCAGGGTCTCGGATGCGCTGATAATGGGCACGCATACAACAGACTTGATCTGTAAGATCAGGGTACTTGCCGCGAAATCGACCTGTTTTTCATAATTTGTGTCGGACATTCTCACGGCCTTACCTTTAAGCATTATCTGGTCTATCAATCTATGGCTGAATGAAAATTTTCTTTTGCCGTTCCCTTCCCTGCACAGGTAGATAATGTTTTTTATCGCTTTTTTGCCGGTTTTATCCTTTTCAAATATGAAAATTGCAGCCCTGTCGATCCTTTGAAAAAAGTCCAGGAGATGTCCGAGAGACCTCTCAAAAAATTCATTTAAACCGCATTTTTCCTTGACCAGTTCAGATATGTTGAAGACGAGATTAAGATCATTTGCAGCGTTGGACCTGCGTTCTTTCTGCTTGTCTTTGTTTTGATCGTTGTTGTACCCGATAACCTCCGGCTTATGGTTTTTCCTCTCAAGGGCCTTTATTACCGGCAGGTCCTCAAGCTGGATAACCGTGCCGCCGATCTGTATGTTGTCTCCTTCACCCACCTCATAGCTTTCGCCTGATGCGATGGATTCGCCGTTGATAAGCGTGCCGTTTGTGCTCTTAAGGTCTTCTATAAAGAATCTTTTGCCGATCCGGAAGATCTTAAGGTGTTTTCTTGAGATGGCGGTGTCGCTTATCTGTATATCGTTTTTGAAGGACCGGCCGATAAAAACTGTATTCTCATCGAAAACAAAAGACCGTCCGGACATGGTTCCTTCAGTCAGAATGATTTTCGGCATATTTAATCCTGATTATTTTTCTCAATGTTAAGATGTTTATTGCACTTCTGCAAAATTGTCAACACTTAATCATTATCCTTGCAGAACCTTGCCGATTCCCAGCAATGTCCGGTTAGGATTTTGCA
>JAFGIC010000199.1 GCA_016929815.1 Deltaproteobacteria bacterium | reverse complement strand
ATTATCAGGTCAATCTCTCCGTTTTTTATCATATCAATGACATTGGGCCTGCCTTCCCTGATCTTTAAGATTCTGTCACATTTGATTCCGTTTTCCGCGAGAATTTCGCCGGTACCGGCAGTAGATATTATCCTGAAATCCATTTTCTCAAGCTTCTTTGCAATATCAATTATATGGTCTTTATCTTTGTCATTAACACTTATAAAAACCGAACCGCAAGTTGGGAAAACCTGGTTGGTCGAAATCTGGGTTTTTGCGAAGGCTATCCCAAAACTTTTATCTATGCCCATAACTTCCCCGGTCGATTTCATCTCCGGGCCGAGAATTGTGTCCACCCCTGGAAAACGATTGAAGGGCATCACAGCTTCTTTTATACTGAAATAACCAAGTCTGGTCGGGTCAATCCTTTTAAAATCGATATCCTTGAGTTTTTTGCCCGCCATAACCAGAGCCGCGATTTTTGCGAGAGGAACACCTATTGATTTACTTACAAATGGTACTGTCCTTGAGGCTCTTGGATTAGCTTCCAAAACATATACATTTGAGTCTTTTATGGCATATTGTATATTCATAAGGCCTATTACATTGAGTTCTTTTGCCATATTGTATGTATGATTCTTAATTGTATCTATTGTTTTTCCATTTAAAGTAAATGGCGGTATTACGCAGGCACTATCCCCGGAATGTATCCCTGCTTCCTCTATATGTTCCATTATCCCACCTATAAAAAGTTCACTCCCGTCAAAAATTGCATCAACATCCACCTCGATTGCGCTTTCAAGAAACCGGTCTACCAGTATAGGTCTTTCCGGAGAGACAATCACTGCATCCCTGACATAATTTCTCAAGCTTTTCTCATCATAAACAATACTCATAGCCCTTCCTCCAAGAACATATGAAGGCCTTACCAGTACCGGGTAACCTATTCTTCCTGCTATCCTGATGGCTTCGCTTTCATTAAGGGCAGTGCCATTCTCGGGTTGGGGTATGTCCAGCTTTTTCAGCATGGCACCAAATCTTTTACGGTCTTCTGCAAGATCTATGCTATCGGGTGAAGTACCGAGTATATTTACCCCTGCTTCCTGCAGGCTCAGTGCCAGTTTAAGGGGGGTTTGTCCACCAAATTGGACTATTACTCCAAGCGGTTTTTCTGCCTCAACTATATTCATCACGTCCTCAAAAGCCAGCGGCTCAAAATAGAGGCGGTCCGATGTATCATAATCCGTACTTACAGTTTCAGGATTGCAATTTATCATTATTGTCTCGTAACCTGCATTATGTAAGGCAAAAGACGCATGTACGCAGCAATAATCAAATTCGATACCCTGGCCTATCCTGTTGGGGCCGCTTCCGAGTATGATAATCTTTTCTTTTTTCCCGGGCGCAATTTCCCCTTCTTCCTCATAAGTAGAATAATAATATGGTGTATATGCTTCAAATTCTGCTGCACAGGTATCGACTGTTTTAAAGGTCACATTGATTCCCATGTCCTTCCGGGCCGACCTTACATAGTCTTCACTGCACCTGCAAAGAAATGCTACCTGACGGTCTGAATAGCCAAGCCGTTTTGCCTGTAAAAGCCTTTCTTTTCCAAGATTCTCGAGGCTGCAACCCTTAAATGTTTTTTCAAAATCCACCAGTTGTTTTATATTGTTTAAAAACCACGGATCAATTTTTGTATAGCTGTATATCTCTTCTATACTTTTCCCAAGCTCGAAAGCATGTTTTATATAAAAGACCCTGTCCTGATTGGGAATTGAAAGTTTTTCATTCAATAATTCCTCTTTTACACCGTCAGCCCCATCCGAACCAAGTCCGTATCTGTCTATCTCAAGGGACCTTATTGATTTTTGAAGCGCCTCTTTGAATGTCCTACCTATAGCCATCGCCTCGCCTACAGATTTCATTCTGGTAGTCAGGCTTATATCGGTGCCCGGAAATTTTTCGAAGGCCCACCTAGGAAATTTAACAACTACATAATCAATCGAAGGTTCGAAACAGGCCGGGGTTTTCCTGGTGATATCATTTGGTATTTCGTCAAGCGTATAGCCTATTGCCAATTTAGTCGCAATTTTTGCTATCGGGAAACCTGTTGCCTTTGAGGCAAGTGCGCTGCTTCTTGAGACTCTGGGATTCATTTCGATCACAGCCATTTTCCCGTTTTCGGGATTGATTGCAAACTGTATGTTTGAGCCTCCTGTTTCGACACCTATCTCTCTCATAATATCCAGTGATGCATTCCTCATAAGCTGGTATTCCCTGTCTGTAAGGGTCTGCGCTGGAGCCACTGTTATGCTATCCCCTGTGTGGACGCCCATCGGATCGAAGTTTTCGATGGAGCATACTATTACTACATTATCATTCCTGTCCCTCATCACTTCCAGTTCATATTCTTTCCAGCCTGCTACTGATTTTTCGATAAGCACTTCCGATACCGGCGAGAGGTCAAGGCCCCTGGTTACTATCTCCGTAAATTCTTCCTTGTTGAATGCGACCCCTCCGCCAAGTCCGCCTAATGTAAAGCTTGGCCTCACTACAAGAGGAAATTTTAGTTCAATGCTGAAATCAAGGGCTTCCGCAAGCGAGTGCGCATAACCTGAAGGGGGGACATATAGGCCGATATTGTCCATTGCTTCTTTAAACTTTTCCCTGTCTTCTGCTTTCTTTATTACATCGACATTGGCTCCCAAGAGTTCTATGCCGTATTGTTTAAGCACATTCTCTTTTCCAAGCATAACGGCAATATTCAGGCCTGTCTGCCCCCCGAGCGTAGGCAGGATGGCATCCGGCTTTTCTTTTTTAATAATCTTAGTCACAAATTCAAGATCCAGCGGTTCTATATATGTGCTATCCGCAAACTCTGGGTCAGTCATAATTGTTGCAGGATTACTGTTTACAAGGACTACCCTGTACCCCTCTTCCTTTAAAACCTTGCATCCCTGTGTTCCCGAATAATCAAATTCACATGCCTGCCCGAT
>JAFGIC010000198.1 GCA_016929815.1 Deltaproteobacteria bacterium | reverse complement strand
GGTAGGTCTGGCCCTCTGGAGGTTTCACCTGCCCAACCCAAATATGGAACATGCCTGGATTAATTCAGTCTGGCCGGCTGAGAAGATAGAGATAGCCGATCTTATCATGGCATTCATTCTCTCCGCCATCCTTCTGAGCAACACTTACAGGTGTTTCAGCTTTATAATGGGAGACCTCAAATTCAAGGTCCCCTTAAGCATCTATATAAAACAGAGTAAAGAACTCATCATCCATTTTCTCACGCAGAAAAAGTTCGGCGGGTGCAAGGATAAAATACAATGGTTTGTCCATTTGCTGATCATGACCGGCTATAGCGTTGTGTTCCTCCTTGTTGTGGTCTTCCTGGCCGGGGGCATAGAGGTTATAGGCCTTGCATGGAAACCCATAGCTTTCCAGAGGGACGTCATATATTCTATCTGGCATCCGATACGTCTTCTGGGATACTATGCCACCTTCGGTATCATGTATGGAACCACCTATGCAATAATCGGACGACTCAAGAAGTCCAAGGCGACATACAAAAATTCACACGCAACAGACTGGATGTTTCTGATCCTTTTGCAGCTGACGACCCTTACCGGCATAATGATCCATTTCACCAGGCTGCTTGATCTCCCCATGACCACCTATGTTATTTACGTAGTTCATCTTATGATTGCCGTACCAATGCTGGTCCTTGAGGTGCCCTTTGCCAAGTGGGCGCACCTGGCATATCGGCCGGTCGCCATTTATCTTATAAAGGTCAAGGAGGAATATAACAAATCGATCGAGGAATCAGCCGTCAGGATGCCTGTTCCCCTGCCTATGAAAGAAGGGGCCTCCTGATGCCCTGAACGGACTTAAAAACATTAACCAAACTCCGCGGATAAAAGCGGGTCCGGTTTTTTTAAAATATTTTTTCATTAATATAAAAAAAGCTTGCATTTTTTTCAGACAAGCTTATTTTAGCGCTAATTTAACAAATATTTTTTTCGCACAGGAGGATCATATAGATGACTGAAGCAACTTCACTAATACAAGGGTTCCGGAGACAGGAACAGCAGGAGATCCCTTTTGATAAAGAAGAGGAGCCTCCCAGTAGTAGCTTACATCTTGAAACCCACATCTGGTCCAATGACGTCAGGGCCACGCAACGCCATCCGGCATTAATTATCCCTTTTAACGGCAAAAGAACACCCCGCACTTCATTAAAGACAAAAATTTTCAGACGACAGTTTTATCCTGAAGTTTCCGACAAGCAGTGGAATGACTGGCATTGGCAGGTCACGAACCGTATCCGCACGGCTGATCAGATAAGGAAGTTTATCATGCTTTCAGCCGAAGAGCAGGCGGCCCTGGACAGCTTTACGGCTAAACTTCCCATGGCTATAACGCCTTATTACATGAGCCTTATATCTGCCTATGATGCGGATAATCCCCTGCGCCGTAGCGTTGTTCCCACGATCAACGAATTTATAAGCACACCGGAAGAGGCCGATGATCCCCTCGGCGAGGAACATCAAAGCCCGGTCCCGGGGCTTGTACACAGGTACCCGGACAGGGTGCTTCTGCTTGCACTGGATTTCTGCTCCACCTATTGCAGGTATTGCACACGTTCCAGGGTGGTCGGACACGGCGCCCTTCATCCGGCAAGGAGCCGCCTTGAAAAGGCCTTTGACTACATCAGGGCCAATCCGCAGATAAGGGATGTGCTGGTCTCCGGAGGCGATCCCCTAACCATGAGCGATGAACGGTTGAACTGGATACTGACGAATCTGCGCAATATCCCTCATGTGGAGATTGTTCGTGTCGGCACAAAGGTTCCCGCGGTTCTTCCGCAGAGGATTACGCCCCAGCTTGTGCGCATGCTTAGAAGACATCATCCGCTTATGATGAGCCTTCATTTCACGCACCCGGACGAGTGCACGCCGGAGTCATACAGGGCCTGTGCCATGCTGGCGGATGCAGGCATCCCGCTGGGTTCACAGACCGTCCTGCTTGCCGGCATCAACGACAACGTTGAGACCATGAGAGACCTTGTACACGGACTTTTAAAGATGCGTGTGAGGCCCTATTATCTCTACCAGTGCGATCCGATTTCCGGATCCTCCCATTTCCGCACACCCATAGAGAAGGGCCTGGATATCATCAGGGGGTTAAGGGGTTTCACAAGCGGTTATGCGATCCCTACCTATGTGATAGACGCCCCCGGGGGAGGGGGAAAGATTCCTGTCATGCCCGACTATGTTGAGGGAAGGGAAGGATGCGACCTGGTGCTCCGCAATTATGAAGGCAACCTTTTCAGGTATCCTGCATACAGGTCTGAGGATGGTGCGCCCAGCGTCTTCGTGCCCATGACACACGCAGAGGCATAGGAAGCAACAGTTTTAGATTCAAAAAAAGGGACTTTTCGGGTATTATTCCCGAAAGTCCCTTTTTTAAATTATAAGGTACAATGTGTACAGAAGGAGAAAAATCCATGAAAATCGGTTTAACCTATGATCTCAGATCCCAGTATCTTGCCGAAGGGTACAGTGACCTGGAGACGGCTGAGTTTGACAGAGATGATACAATCGATGCCCTTGAGGAGAGCCTCAGGCGCCTTGGTCATATTACCGACCGCATAGGAAATGCCCGCGATCTTATAGCACGCCTTGCCCGCGGCGACCGGTGGGACATGGTCTTTAATATAGCCGAGGGGCTCAGGGGCATAGGCCGCGAGGCCCAGGTGCCTGCCATCCTGGATATATACAATATCCCCTATACCTTTTCAGACCCCCTTGTGATGAGCCTGACGCTGCACAAGGGTATGACCAAGCGTGTAATCCGTGACGCAGGGATTCCCACATCCGACTTTTTTGTATTCGAGGGAAGCCTTCGGGAAGGTGATATAAGATTTCAGCCACCCTTCTTTATCAAGCCTGTAGCAGAGGGCACTGGAAAGGGGATAACACCTGATTCAATC
>JAFGIC010000197.1 GCA_016929815.1 Deltaproteobacteria bacterium | reverse complement strand
ACATATTATCCGGATATTTTAAATAATTTCAAGAAAAGATTTTCATCTGCAATGGTTATTAGTGAATAAATTTAATGAATTTAATAACATAAAGAGATTAATTACTTTCTGGCACAGGTGTTGCTTTTAATAATATCAAAATGAAAAAATCAACAATTTAAGAAAGGAGATTAGAGATATGAAAAGATTAATGAGTATTATAGGGGTTCTTCTTATGGCAGGCATCTTTGCCTTTCCCATGGCCTCTGTTGCCCAGGGCCCAAACACAGGTAAAAACACAGGCAAGTGGTCAGGGATGCAGAGAGGCAGGGGACAGATGGGCAATACGGGAAATAAATCAACATTGACCGATGAACAGCAGGGGCAGATAGAAAAACTACAGGAAAAATTTCGTGAAGACAACGCCGATATCATTAAAGAACTTATGACAAAGCGCTTTGATCTGAACACCGTCCTCAGCTCTGATAATCCTGACGCTGAAAAGGCCAAGGCCCTGCAGAAGGAGATCAGCGAACTCAATGCCAGGCTGGCACAGGAGAGGATAGATCTTCAACTTGAATTGAACAAGATAGCCCCTGACGCCAATTTCGGCAGGGGCATGGGCAGAGGCATGGGGATGATGGGAATGACGGGCGCTGAAGCCGGGATCTGATTGACCTGATTCACGCAATAATTTCTGATCACATAAATATTAACCATTTACCCTCCTTTTGAAGCCATGTCCCGTAAGGGACATGGCTTTTTCACAAGATGAACGTCTCCTTTCGGCACGATTTTTGAATTATTATTTTGTCTTAAATTGGCTTCTTTGTTATAATACAGGGCATTAACTGCGCTGTCAGTGTTCATCCGATAACACCGCGGATTTACACTATTCTAAAGGCCGAATTGCGGATTGTCGCCGGTTTGATATGCATAAATTATAAATAAGCGGACCAAGGAGAGCGTCAAAATGCCTTCCAGGGCACTTGAAATTAATATTGAATGCAGCAGGGTAGATGTAACTATAAGTGAGAGATTTGAGCCCCTTAAAGAGGTCATGTCAAAATACAGGGGCATAATGGATGGTCTGAACACCTTTTTGACGGAGGTGTGCCATCCATACAGGAACTGGAAATTTATCGTAAAGGAGGCGCGCGGATACTCACTCGATTATTTCCACCTGATGGCGGATCATCCCAAGGGCCCAGTTTCAGCGCAGCTGTTGATCGATATATTCCTGGAGGCCCTGGTCTCGGCCCCGGACGTGGAAGTAAAGGCGGACGCGGTCGATAATCTGCTTCTGTTTCTGCAGAAGATCATAAGCAGCGCGGAAAAGGAGATCGGGAAATTTTCCACTGCGGTGGCATATGGTTTCAACAGGATAAGCAGTCTTGACAGGGACTCCTTCAGTCTCTTTGTAAAGAGCTATTATCAGTTGAACAGGCTGATAAAGAATTTCGCGGATAAGTCGCCGCAGGATGATGACATCAGGCAGGCAAGCCTTCTGCTGGTGAAATACCTTCAGGAATCCTATGAATGCTGGCTTAAGGAGGAAGACCCCTTTACATGGTTTATCAGGGAGGTTAACCATGGCGCCGCATATTCGGAAGGCCTTAAAGAGATATTCAGCCCGATATCCCATGAGCAGCTGAAACACTACCAGGATGAGCTTGGGCAGGCGCTGAAGGATAAGAGCGGCGACTTTGTTATTCTTCAGGAGACCCTGGTGCATCTGCCCGGGTACAGGCAGATAGCCGATGTTTACAGGGAACTCCCCAGAAAGCTCCAGGATGCAGGTAAAAAGACAGGTCACGGCGACTACTGGAAGCTCATTTTTCTTTTTCATATCATGAACAATGCCGGTCTTTCATCCATCCACGAAGACACCCTAAGGGAGATAAACAGGATACTATCTTTTCTGATAGGCAGCCTGGAACCCGATGAGATGAAGCCCCTGATAGACAAGACATTCGATATCCTGAGGGAAAGCGTTAACAAATATCCTGGGACCGCACTCAACTGCATGCAGAATGTGGGCAAGGCCATATACAAGACCGATGAGAGCGATCTGGTGGCCTATTTTCTGGACTCGGTGATAGACCTGGGCTTTCAGACGCCGGAGATGAAGGGAGTAAGCGACAGATGGCAGGTGATGGTCAACCCCGCCCATATACAGAATATTAGGACGTGGATGGAGATCATTGAGCTTAATCCCAAATGGTCCAAGAAGATGATCTCGTCCCTTATAATCTACCTGTCACTCTGTGGCGTGTATATAAAAGACACGGATCTGTTTCCCAGGGACATAACCCTTTTCCTTAACAGTGATATAGGCAATGTATATAATCTTACCAAACAGCTGATGCGTCTGTTTCCCGTCTTTTTCAATGATATCGGCGCCGAGGGACAGTTAAGGGATATATCAACAAGTATTGACGAGATCTCCCTCAGAAAGGATGCGCTGATTCATTTTGTGAGGAAACAGAGCCATGTTGAAAGCAGCAACCAGATAGTATCCCTTATGGAGGCTACGCTGGAATTCTGGCGGACCGGTAAAAAGGAACTGGTGGAGCCCTATTTGCCGCAGGTTGTTTACCTGGAGATCTCAACCGACGGCCCGTATTTTGAGGGTGTACACAGGATTATAAGGAAGCTCTTTGAGACAAAAGGAATAAAAGAGGTACAGGATCTCCTAAGGATAAATGACGACGAGATAACCAGGGCGGTTAAGGGTTTGTTGGAATACAATCCTGATGACCTTGAACGTGTGAGACTTGCGATATCATTCTACAGGTTGCTTTACCGGAAATATACCCTGGATTTTCTTGAGATAGACGACTACCTTAAGATGCTTCAACCGAGCGAATTCCCAGATATCGGCGAACTGAGGACCGCCCTTGCGGGTCCCGATACGAGGAACAGGCTTTTCAGTCTTCTAACCTATCTTGAAAGACTGAAAGAGTCCATACTCGCACGCGAGAGGTTTGACATACAGGAGGATATATACCATAAACGTCATTTTACCGTTGATATCCCCTCCATGTACGGGAGCTATTATGAAAAGAAATTCGATACACTCGGGCTTACCTTCCGCCTCGAAGCCCTTGCCAACACCCTCTTCGAAGAGCTTGTAGCGGGTATTAATCTTGAATTGATCACTAGAGATACATTTTTCCATATCTACGACTACCTCGTGCTCTTCAACAAGGCCCTTAAACTGGACGGCCTTTTATCATCCGAGATAGACAAGCAGCTTGAGCTTTTAAACAATTCGCTCGGCATCGCAGGGTTTTCCTTCACGCAGTTCATGGACATATTCAGGGGCCTTTCTCAGGCGGTCAGCAATATCGTGAATGATTTTTATAATACCATCCACCAGCAGAACCTTATAAAGATAATAAGCGCCCTGCGCCCGGGGGAACTGCTCGCCAAGTACATGCCTTCAGGGGAGAATATTGATAAGGATAAGCTGATACACAGGGTTTCAGAGGTATTTTTAAGAGAGAGGATATCATCCTCCCTCGGCCTTCAGCAACTGGATGTTTTTCTGGGCAGGGTTATGAACACCCTTTTCAAACAGGCGGATAAGCTTAAGAAAAATAAACTGGATCTCCTCCTGAACTATGATCCTCAAAAGGCTGTTGTTCCCATTCTTTCAGAGAACAAAAACGGTTCAAGCCTCATCCATCTGGGCAACAAGGGGCTTAACCTTGTGAACCTCAGCAGATATGGGTTTCCTGTGCCTCCCGGATTTATCGTTACCACCGAGGTCTTCAGGTACAGGGAGGTTATCGATAATTATTCCCCGGCATTCAAGAACCTGGAGGATCAATTAAAGAGGGAGATATCCACCATTGAGTTGATGACAGGAAAATATTTCGGGGATCCAAAAAATCCCCTGCTCTTTTCGGTGAGAAGCGGGTCGCCTATTTCCCTGCCCGGCATGATGAATACATTTCTTAATGTCGGGATTAATGAAAAGATTGTGAAGGGCATGATTTCAATGACCGGTCAGTCATGGTTTCCATGGGACTGTTACAGGAGATTCATGCAGTCTTACGGGATGGCCTTCGGGCTTAACAGGGATGATTTTGACGATATAATCGCGGGGTATAAGGCGCGTCTTGGCATACCGCACAAGATCGAATTTTCAGGCGACCAGATGAAGATCATAGCACGGTCATACAGGGATTTTATACTGGATCACGGAATCAAGATCGAGGATACGCCGTTTAAGCAGCTTTATCTCACAATGAGCAAGGTATTCGATTCGTGGAACACGTCAAAGGCCAAGACATACAGGAAGATAATGGGGATTTCGGACGACTGGGGAACGGCCGTAACAATACAGTCAATGGTTTACGGGAATATCGGGCCCTATTCCGGGTCAGGCGTAGTATTTACCCACAGCCCGAGGATCTCCGAGGATATCATTAACCTGTGGGGCGATTATTCTCTCGGTAACCAGGGAGAAGACGTGGTGTCGGGGCTTGTCAAGACGCTGCCGATATCAAACAAGCAGGCAGAGATAGAAAACAGAGAGACGGACAGAACACTTGAAAATTCCTTTCCGGCCATATATAAAAGTATCAGGAATCTCGCAAAAGAACTTGTCTATACCAGAAACTGGAGCCCCCAGGAGATGGAGTTCACCTTTGAAAAGGAAAATGAGTGGGATCTCTATTTCCTTCAGACCCGGGACATGGATATCAGGGAAAGGAAGACATTGCTCTCCTTTGTAACAGGGCCTGAGACCGGGGCAAGACTTCTCGGCCACGGCGTAGGGGTGAGCGGGGGCGCCATGACGGGCAGGGCTGTTTTTAACCTGGATGAGATCCGCAGATGGAGAAGGGAGGAGCCGGGGACCCCCTTGATTCTCATAAGGGGAGACACGGTGCCTGACGATATTGAGGAGATATTTGAATCTGATGGCCTTCTTACGGCAAGGGGAGGTTCGACGTCCCACGCGTCGATAGTCGCTCACAGGCTGGGAAAGACCTGTGTTGTGGGCTGCGGGAACCTGGTCTGCATGGAAAAGGAAAGCGCATGCTCCCTTGACCAGGTGAATCTGAAGGCAGGCGACTGGCTAAGCATTGACGGTCGTGAAGGTTCAATTTACTCGGGAAAACTGGAAATTCAAGAAGTCGCAAGGAGGTTATAGCCAATGGAAGAAAAGACTGAACAGAGGAAGCAAAGCGGGTTAAATCTGGGTATCAACGGAATGGGGAGGATCGGCAAACTTACCCTGTGGCACCATATAGGAAGGAAGTACTTTGACGAGATCGTCATCAATATGGGCAGGAAGGTGGGTAAGTCCATTGAAGATCTGGCTCATTATATTGAAAACGACTCAACCTATGGTTCCCTCCAGTGGTATCTATACGGCTACAAGGCCGGAAGCGTGATAACAGAACTTGATGATGAAAAGGGAACAATGAAGATAGACGGTATCCCCGTGATCATACTCAGGGAACACAGAAATCCCAAGGATATTGAATGGGACAAATATGGCGCTAAAATAGTGGTTGACGCAACAGGGCAGTTCCTTGACCCGACAGTTCCGGCGGACAACGGGAAGGGGTCCATCAGGGGACATTTTGACGGGGGCGCCCGAAAGGTTATAGCATCGGCGCCGTTTAAGATAAAGGACAAGAGCAAACCCATGCCGGACGATGCGGTTACAACGGTTATGGGGATTAATGACAGCGACTATGACCCCAGACGTCATAATATCATCTCAGCCGCATCATGCACCACATCATGCCTCGCACACATGATGAAGCCGCTGATCGACCACTTCGGCCCTAAAAATATACTGACCGCCTCAATGGCTACTGTCCACGCCGCAACCAGTTCGCAGGAGGTTCTGGATAAACCGGCCAAGGCCGAGGCGACAGACCTGAGGAAGACGAGGAGTACACTTAATAATATAATACTTACCTCCACGGGCGCGGCAAATACGCTTGCCCTTGTGATACCCGAAATGAAACAGATCGGTTTTATCGCCGAGTCGGTACGGATACCCACGACAACGGGGTCGTTGATAATACTTGTTGTCAATCTGCAGGAGGAGCTTTCGGGTGAGACGATACGCAGGGACAAGATAAACAACATATACAGGGAGGCTGCGAAGAGAGACCCGCGCGGCTATTTATTATATACAGACAGGCAGAATGTCTCAAGCGACATCATAGGAACGCCCAGGGCAGCTGCCATTATTGAGGGCTTTGAGACCCATACCAGGACAGCGAATGTCTCCATAGACCTTAAGAAGATCAGAGGGCTCAAGCCCGAGATCCTTGACAAGGCGGACCAGACCGTTGTCAGCACATCCATAACCCAGGCCGTGATATACGGATGGTATGACAATGAACTGGGGAGCTACGTAAATCTTCTGGGAGACAGGACCGTCTCAATAGCGGAGAATCTGTAGAAGTTCTTAACCGTCTCATAATTGAATACACTATCGTCATTCCGGCGACCTGTCGTGCCGTAGCTTTAGCGAAGGCAGAAGGCAGGGATATATTAGCCCAAGTTTGCCAAAAAAAATAGTAGAGACAGGTAATACAAGGGTTTGCCAGCAATTATGGTCACTACTCATTTTGTGGTCATAATT
>JAFGIC010000196.1 GCA_016929815.1 Deltaproteobacteria bacterium | reverse complement strand
GGGGCCTTCAGTCAGACCCTGTGGAACGATCACTGCGTACAGGGTACGGAAAGCGCTTTGTTCGTCGGACCGATCATGGATGAATTGCCGGAGGATTTAAATAAACTCCTGCGTGGAAATGTTCCCCTGCCTGTGTTAACGGATACGGACAACAGGGGGAATACCTTTTACGTTATACGAAAGGGGGCCAGGACCGATCTGGACAGCTATGGCCTTGCCACGGAAAACGACGGCATCACGACAACGTCTGTGCCCTTTGTGTTTAATCACATTGCGAATGATTTGAAGGCATCAGGGGTAGCAGAGACCAATATATATATTGGAGGACTTGCAACTAATTTCTGTGTAGAATTTTCCAATAAGGACGTACATGAATACCTTGTCCCTATGCTTCGTGTACGGGACATAAAGATAATGGTGGGCATCATGACCGATGTAAGCCGCGGAATCCCCATCACTGTTCCGGGAGGGGCGTGGCCGGATCTGGGCTCTGCCACAAAGAGAATGGCGGCCTTTGGCACGGTTGAGACCACCACGGACAGGATTATTGCGGCCTTTTAATAGATTATGTACTTTGATATTTCACAATTGCAGACTTATCAGTGGGTGCTCGGGATTGCCGGCGGAATGGTAATAGGAATGGCCAAGACCGGACTTAGCGGGCTGGCACTGTTTTTTATACCCCTGATGGCAATATCTTTCGGTAACAGGGAGTCAACCGGCATAATACTTCCGATGCTCTGTATTGGAGATATCTTTGCGGTTGCCTGGTATCGTCAACACGGCGAAATAAAATATATCATGAAGCTGCTTCCCAGCACATTATGCGGACTGGGTGTCGGTGTCGTGGTCGGTAGCGGTCTATCCGATGAAGCCTTTGGAATAATGCTGGGGAGTATCATTCTTGGTTTGCTGGTTTTGATGGTATGGCAGGACGCAAGCAGTAAAGTTAATGCCTATCCTAATGCATGGTGGTTTTCCGCACTGGCGGGGTTACTGGCCGGATTTACAACAATGATCGGCAACGCCGCAGGAGCCGTTATGTCGATATATCTTCTCTCAATGCGCCTGCCGAAGAATACATTTATAGGCACCTCGGCCTGGTTTTTTCTTATAATAAACCTCATAAAGTTGCCGCTGCAGATATACTTCTGGAAAAACATCAGCCCTGAAACTTTAGCCTTTGATGCGCTTATGATCCCTGCTATCGCCGCCGGGGCCTTGATAGGTTTCAGGATAACGGGAAAGATACCGGAAAAGGCTTACCGTATATTTATTATAGTGATGACGGGGGCGTCTGCCGTGATGCTGTTTTTTTGATGTTCAGGATAAATTAAGATACTAAATGATGTATGCCTTTCTGATAATAATAGCCGTTTTATCATTCTTGCTCATCTGTGGGATCTTTCGTCTATGGAAAAAGAGCAACAGGAGCAGACTATATGCCTCAAGTCCCTTGATGTCGGATAAGGACGGAGGAGGGGGAAGGCCAGAACTTCAATGCATTGAAACCGACTGGCCTACCACCATAGAGACCCCTGACGGCAATATGGACGCAGTAACTATTAATTTCAGTAATGTCGGGGCATTCATCCGCTGCCTTAATCCTTTACCCATAGGCGCGATTTTAAGTTTAAAGATACATATGCCGGACAAAGATATTATTGACACAAAGGCAAAGGTGGTCTGGACCAACGTGAATGTCCCTGTGGACAGGGTTGTGAACCGGGGAATGGGCGTAGTGTTTATTAAAGATAATTCAAAGGGCGCCTGTTAAAATCAGATAAAGGCTTCTTTAACGAGCCGGACTGAAAAGAAGTTCCTCCGGTTAAATTCCTCCTCAGAGAACTTAGACAGCGCCTGATCGTAAACTATGGTATCCTGCGCTATTGCAGGATCTTGATGATTGTTGCCCTTAATTGATAATGCTTCTATAGGTCTTTTTCTGGAAACATGTTTTTTGTGTGGTATCTGTCCAGCGTTTTTTTTGAGCAAGCCTCTGTAAAAATTCTTTACTGTTTTTTACTACCCTGCCGCCTACTACATCAACACCACAGGCAAAAAGAGGATCAGGGAAATACCCGACAGTCGGGCCTACAACAGATATAGACGCCTTGGGTGAGCGGCAACTAAGAATCTCTTCCAATGAATTATTTAAAACGGTAGTGCCGGTACACAATATCTTATTGCACTTGGCCAACTCCTTTGCGTCTGCGGTGATAGGCAGGCTGTGATATTTCCGGATCAGGGATTCTTCTTTTTCAATGACAACGAATTCAGCGCCGGCCTTACGAACAGTATCGATGAGGCCTGAGAAGAGGCCTACCATCCCTATCGTATCTCCTCTGGCAATCTCAAGCAGACCGAGCGGATCCGTAACATAATCAAAGGGCATATTAGTCTCCTTCATAACATGCTGGCAGATTGCATTTATTGATGCCATATTGATAAGCTCCCTGACAGGATCTTCACTGCCGAATTCAAGCGCAAATTCTTGGGGATCTTTTCCTGTAAAATAGGCCTTTTTTAAGTCATTGTATGCAGCTATTTTATTGTCAGGGAGTAGAAGGTAACTGATTCCGGTTGCCCCTCCTTCAAGGGTGATCGCAATAAATTGGGAATCCTTTGACTGCCGGCTTTTAGTTAACTGAGGTAAAAAAATGTCTTCAATCCTGGGGATAATAAAGCCATCCCTTATCTTTAAGATCATATTTAAGAAATTGTTTTTTAAACTCATTGAGGTCATTCCATCCTATTCCGGTCTTGGTGTTTGATTGGAAACCAGAGATTGCCATGCTTCAATACGGCGCCTTTCCGTATCAGAGATATAAAAAATCCTAAAAGGGCTATATTAACGGCTATAAGGCGATTATGCATTCACTTCTTATATTTTTCCTACTTGAAATTATTCGACTTGTGCTTTTCCGCAATCGCACCGGCCAGCTTATCCAAGGCTTCAAAATCGGCCTCCGACGGCGCCCCTTTGCATAAAACAGGCGCCAATACCTCAACTTTCAAGTTGGGAATCATTCCTGCAAGTGTTTCTACGGTCTTTCCTCCCCAGCCATAAGAACCAATGATGGAAAGAAATTGCGCCTTGGGTCGCAGTGCGTTCGCCAGTAGCGTGGCATATGCGGCTAAGGGATGGGGGCCGGCCAGAACGGTTGGAGCCCCGACGACAATGGTCGCCGCATCGACAAGCGCCATTGCAAGTTTTCCGATATCGGTGAGTGCCAGATTGAATAATTCTACGCGTATCCCATGTTTGACCAGTCCGGATGCCAGGTAATCCACCAGCTTACGGGTGTTGCCGTGCATGGACACGAAGGGTAAAACAACCGAATTGTGGGGAGCTCCCATTACCCAGTCCCGGTATGCATCCATGATCCAGGCCGGCTGGTCATAGATCTGGCCGTGGCTTGGAGCGATTATTCGGATGTCATATTCTTTAAGTTTTTCGATATTCTTTGTGATTACATTGCGAAAGGGCATCATGATTTCGGCGAAGTATCTTTTTGCAGCTTCGTACACACGGCCCTGGTCGATCACGAAAAGATCGGTGCTAGCGATGTGTGATCCGTAAAAATCACAACTGAAAAGGATACGGTCTTCTTCCAGGTAGGTCACCATGGTTTCCGGCCAGTGGACCCAGGGTGTATGGATGAATTTCAGGGTTTTGTCTCCCAGGGACATTGTTTCGCCGTCTTCCACAGTGACGAAAGTATTTTCATTGATCTTCAGGAGATCGATAAGCATTCCTTTGGCTTTGGGCGTCACGACAACCTTTGCTTTCGGAAACCGCTCAAGTACGCGAGGGATGGATCCTGAATGATCCTGCTCGGCATGATGGGAGACTATAAAGTCGATTTTATCCACCCCTTCCAGTTGCGCCATCAATTCATCTGTCATGGGCGGATCAACAGTGTCAAGCAAAACGGTTTTTTCGCTTCCCTTGATTAAATAGGCGTTATAGGTCGTGCCGTCAGGAAGTGGAATAAGTGAGTCAAAAAGGCGCCTGTCCCAGTCTATGGCGCCCAGCCAATAGATTTGTTCCTTTATCTTCCTAAGTTGCATGGGGTGCCTCCTGTATGATTTAATATTCTTTAAAAATAATCACACCGACTCGTCATCAGCAGTTGACGGTCGGCCCGCTTATATAAACCTCTTATGATTTTCCCATGGAGTTAATGCACACTTCAAACTTTTAATTTTATTATATTATTTTTCTTTGCGTCGGCGCAAATAATTTATCATAGAATGTTTATAATGTAAGGAAGAGTGAGAATCTTAATGGAGCTCATAAGTTTTAGTAGAGAGTGCTAATCATTATCAATAAGCCTTGAATTCCATTATGATTATGGAAAGACCTTTTACCAGTTTTTTAAGATGCCTCAGCTTAAGGGGCTTACAACAGATGAGATGGAGACGCTCCTATTGAATCCGGGCGAGCGTTATAGAAAAGGATGAGTTACCGAATGAATACCGGAAAATGGGCGGGGAAATTACTCAAGCGGTACATGAGATAATTGAAAAGGTAAATGAGATGGGAAAGGATTATAATTAGCCGGAGTTACAATTTAAAAATATTATTCATGTAATATCTCGCCCATCGGGCGGACCGACATTATTTTGTCTTCCTTACTATGATGCAGGACCATTCATCCATGTTCATGATGCGTTCGATCTTAAGGCCCTTTTCATCTATCTTCTTTTGCACAGCTGCCACCTGTTCCCTCAATATCCCGGACAGGACCAGGAGGCCGTTTGGGGCCAAAACCCTTGTCAATTGATCAAACAGACCAAGGATGGTCCCTAATATGAGGTTTGCCGTTACCAGGTTATAGGTGTTTGGGATCTCTTCAATGGGCATAACTGACAGGTCTATGGGCACAGGGATATCGTTTATCTCAATATTCCTTTTTGCCCAGCGGACCGCCTCAGGGTCATTGTCTATGGCAACCACCTCCGATGCCCCAAGCATTGAGCCGTATAATGCAAGGATCCCGCTGCCTGTGCCCACATCCAGCATGGTCCATGGGGAATACAAGGTCGCTTCTTCCATTGCCATGAGGCACATCCTTGTAGTGGGGTGATGTCCTGTGCCGAAGGCTGGCCCGGGGTCTATCCTTATGATGCGGCCTGTTGTTGTGGGGGCATCCTCCCAGACAGGCAGTATGAGAAGTCTTTCAGATATGCGGTCGGGCTTGAAAAATCTTCTCCAGCCTGTATCCCAGTCCTGCTGTTCAAGCCTTTCCAGTTTCAGGGAGCAATCCTTTGCCTCGGGGAATATGCCCTTAAGGTCATGGAGAAATAATTCTATCCTGTTTCTCGTCTCTTCTATGTCCTCATGGAACGGCAGATATGCCTTGAGGGTCTTGTCTCTGAAGGATTCATAGACAACACCTTCACAGCCCATGTCAAAGAGAAAGCTGCCTAGGGCCTCATGGGCGGTTGGGTTGATGTTGATGGATATCTCTATCCAGCCGGGATGTTCGCTTATATTATCCATGAAAAAACCGTTTATTTATCAATAAATATCCTCGGGCCAGAAACAATTGAGGCCTGTTCCCCGAACAGGCCTCATGACATCTATGGCTCTATGGTAAATATAAAATCAATATTTTAGTCAACCCGGCGAGAGCCGCGTTTTTAAGCATCGAGGAATGCCGATTCCGGCCTTCAGCATACAACGGAATGACCTAAAGAGATCTTAAAAGTCACTTTGCGCTAACCGTATTTGAATTACACTCTACGCCTTCTGAAACACGTAGTTCAGCTGGCCGTTGGGCAGTTCATTGGCAACCACCTTCATCTCCATGCCTACCTTTATCTCATCATCCGTGATATCGGATGCAAGCCTCCCAAAGACCTTGTAATCGCCGAAATCAAGAAGGGCTATGCTGTAAGGGAGGTCATTTTCAAATCCCACGGGGGCATATTCCAGTTTGCTGTATGTTAAGAGTTTCCCCTTGCCGGTCACGTCAAACCATTCCATGTTGCTGCCCAGACAGTTATAACAATCGGCCCTTGGAGGGAAATAGACCTTTCCGCAGTCTTTACATCTGGTGCCGGAGACCTTTCCCTGTTCAAGACCGTTCATGAAGTCATTGACCTTTGTGGTGAAGGTAAAGCTTACCGTCCCGAACTTTCCGAATCTTAAATCCATATCCTTTTTTGCCATATCTTTTACCTCCCCAGAATAGTAACGTTGCCGTAAAGGCCGACGCCGCCGATGTTATGGACAAGACCGATCTCCGGGTCCTTTACCTGCATTTGTCCCGCATCGCCTCTCAACTGAAGGACAATGGTCCTGATCTGTGAACCTCCGGTAGCGCCGATCGGGTGTCCCTTTGACAGAAGCCCTCCATCCACGTTGACCGGGATGCTTCCTTCCTTATAGGTCTCCTTGCTTTTTATCAGATCCTTGCCTTCGCCGGGTTTAGCAAACCCAAGGTTCTCATAGGCCATCATTTCTGCAATTGTGAAGCAGTCATGCACCTCGGCAACATCTATATCCCTTGGGGTGAGGCCTGCCATCTTGTAGGCCTGTTCTCCCGCCTGCATCCCCACGGTTAAACCGGAAAAGATATCCCTCCCTGCCATGTTCACGGCCGTCGATGCCGCGCCTAGGCCGAGTATCCAGACGGGCTTCTTTGAAAATGCCTTGCACTTTTCTTCGTCGGCAACGATAACACATGAGCTTCCGTCCGCATTGGCGCAACAGTCTCCTACCCTTAAGGGGCTGGATACAGGGCTGGACAAGGGATTTTCAGGGTCTGAAAACATGTCAAAGGTTACCGATTTGCGATAAACTGCCTTTTCATTGATCTGGCCGTATGTGGCAGCCTTAACCCTGATAAGTGCAAGATCATCGGATGTGGTCCCATATTTTGCCATATGGGCCCTGGCATGCAGGGCATAATATGCGGGCATCATGGTTCCAAATGGGCTTTCCCACTGGATGTCCGCGCCCCGGCCCATCCTCTCCTGTGATTCGGCAGAAGAGATCTCCGACATCTTCTGAAAACCTACAACCGCCACCACATCATGGAGTCCTGCCTTTACAAGCGAATAGGCAAGCCTTACGCCCATGCTGCTTGATGAACAAAGTGTTTCCACGTAGAAGGTCGGCTGAGGTGTCAGCCCCAGGTATTCGGCGAGGACCCCGGCTGGCGACCGCTGCTTGTCATATTCCGGTGAGGAGCAGATGATGGACGCCCCTATATCCTTTGTAGTTATGCCGGCATCCTGCATCGCCTCCCTGAAACCTTCAAAGGCCAGCTCCCTGATGGAGCCCGGATATCCGCGGACAAAGGCGCTCTGGCCTACGCCAATAATTCCAACTTTTCCCATAAATCCTCCTTTAAAAATTACTTTTAAAACATTGTTATTGATGAAAAGAAATATGTGAAGGCATTAATCCTTAAAATTCAGGCACTTTTCCAGGATATAGAAATTTAAGCATCCAGACCCGAAAAAAGTCCATAATATATGGAAGAATATATAAGCGGTCAAGCTAAAATAATTATACCTTTTCCATATCACGGTGCTGCACTGACAGAAATATACCGCTTGCCGCCAGTTCGTCCCGCAATATCTCCGCCAGCCGGTTGACGATTACAACAGACCGGTGTCTCCCCCCGGTGCATCCGATGGCTATGGTCAGGTGGGTCTTCATCTCCTTCTGATAGAGGGGGAGAAGAAACCGGATCAGGGTTGTAATATGCCCTAAAAATTCCTTTGTCTCTTTACTATGCAGGACATATTCCGAGACATTGGGATCATCTCCCTTGAATTGTCTCAATTCTTCAATAAAGTAAGGATTGGGCAAAAACCGGACATCCATGAGCATATCCGATTCAAATGGTATCCCGAAGCTGTAACCAAAGGACAGCAGGGTCACGGTCATCCGGTTCGGGCTTTTGCATCCCTGTGCGTATTCCTGGACCTTTTCCTTGAGCTGGTGGACGCTTAATTCTGAAGTGTCTATGACCTGATTGGCCATGTCCCTGATGAATTGAAGACGTTTCCGCTCCAGCTGAAGCCCGTCCCTGATGGAGCCTCCAAGCGCAAGGGGATGCTCGCGGCGGGTCTCGCTGAATCGCCTCATTAGAACTGTGTCGGAGGATTCCAGAAAAAGAATCTCGATCCTGTAACCGTCCATCCTTAAATCCCGGATGACCCTGAGTGAATCCTTTAAAAAACCTGCATTTTCAGGGGATGTTTCCAGATCAGCCTTGCCGTCGCCAATGGAGGGGTCAGAAACGCGGGGGGAGGCAGGGTAGGAGCCCTCACCGCGGATATCCTTGACAACCGCGACCTTCAGTATCTTTCCGCCTGACTGCTCGCACAGTTCCAGAAATTTCGGCAGCAGCAGGACGGGGAGGTTGTCCACACAATAGAAACCTATGTCCTCAAGGGCCTTAATGGCCGTTGTTTTTCCGGACCCGGAAAGACCGCTAATCAGGATTACCCTTATGTTTTTCATTTTAATCCTCCTTCAGGGCAAAAGACGCCGGTTATGTTCAGGATGGCCGCATTCTTTCCCGACTGCAGGGGAAGTTATTAAGCCGTGCAGTTAATCTGCATGCCGGAAAACAACCTTACGGAAAAATTCTATCAGATGCTTTTTTCTCGTGTACTCTCCCAGTTGATAAGGAATGAGTTTTTTCGGCGACCAGCTGAGAAGAGACATTTCATATTCAATGATTTCACCGTAGGCGTTGTTCAGATACCACGCGTACAGGAGGCCGAAAAGCAGGCCGGGAGGGAGAAATCCTTCCTGGTCATTAAGTGTGATACCAAAGGTATCCTGGGCATGGGGGCTCTGTATCATGCGGGCCAGCCTGAGATAGGTCCGCATATCGTCATCTCCTAAAAAACACCTGCGGACCTGTGCAGGGCGCAGTCGAATCTCATAATG
>JAFGIC010000195.1 GCA_016929815.1 Deltaproteobacteria bacterium | reverse complement strand
CAGGTGATAAATGATTTAAGGTTTAACTTTAATCAACAGATGACATTCATTGAATATATTGTTGATATATCGATTAAAGAAGAGAGGCCTGTTCCGAAATTACTGGATGAGGATCAGTTGAAAGGCATATCTCATGACGGGAAACTGAATACTCCACAGAAGGCAAAAAAAATGCTTGACCTCCTTAGGACGAGGCGTTTTCCTCTTTTGACCGCAGAAGAAAAGGGCTTTCACAAGAAAATAGCCGGCCTGGATCTCCCTAAGAATATAAGGATAGAGCACCCCCCTTTTTTTGAAACAGTCGATTACCGGCTTGAAATAAATTTCAGGACCGGCAAAGAGCTAAAGGAAACGGTCGATGTCCTGACACGCACGGAAGGTCTGGATAAAATCGGAGACAGTTCAAAGGAAGACCTATGAAGGCAGATATCCGAATAGATAGGGTTCTTTTCGAAGAAGGCGCCGATGATTATGAACTGGCATCCCTTATACTGAAAAGGCTTAATGGGGTGCCGGTTGAAAAAATCAGCCAGGATACGCCAAGGCAAAGAGATGATTCTTCAAACATGGATAAAGAGACCCTCCGGCTGGTACCATTTAAAGGTGAATTTTTCAAGCCTTGCCCCGGGACAAAGAACTATATCTGCTGCGGATATCAGATACTCAATGTAGGCACCAACTGCCCCATGGACTGCAGTTACTGCATCCTTCAGGCGTACTTCAATCAGCCTTCTTTAAGGATATTTGTAAACCTGGAGCAGGAACTTGTTCGAATCGGCCGGATCCTGGATGAACATCCTGAAAGTGTCTTCAGGCTGGGGACAGGGGAATTTACCGACAGTCTTGCACTTGATCATATTGCGGGCTGGAGCAAGATTCTTCCCAGGTTTTTCGAGGGCAGAAAAAATGCCGTCCTGGAATTTAAGACCAAGACCGACCGTGTGGAAGGACTGCTTTCATCCCCCTACAGGGACAGGATCATTGTCTCTTGGTCCTTGAACAGCCCTGATATGGCATCCGGGGAAGAACATGGCGCCCCGTCCATCCGGAAAAGGCTCCAGGCGGCCAAGAGATGCATGGAAGAGGGCTATGCCGTTGGTTTTCACTTTGATCCGCTGATCCTGCACCCGAAATGGAAAGACGGCTACATGAGAACAATTGAAATGATGGATCGATACATTGATCCTCAGAGGATAATATGGATAAGCATGGGATGTCTCAGATATATTCCGGCATTAAAGCCTGTAATAAGGAGACGGCACCCCGGCACACATATATTAGATGGCGAATTTATTCATGGATTGGACGGAAAGATGCGTTATTTCAAACCAATACGTATCGAGGTCTACGCATTCATGCGGGAACAGATTGAAAAATGGAGAAACAATTCCGGTCTCTACCTTTGCATGGAGAGTAGTGAGGTCTGGACAGAAAGTCTCGGCTGGTCCCCTAAAAGATCGAGAGGTCTTTCAAATTACTTAGATAGAAGGGTGCGGGAGTTCTTCATAAATTAATTGTTGAATTTATTAGAATTAGTGTTATTTTTAATGAGAATGCCAAAATAAACTATGGAGGTAATTTAATGTTAAAAGAAAAAGTAGAAGAGGCCTTAAATAAGGTGAGGCCCTCTTTGCAGGCTGACGGAGGTGATGTCGAATTAATAGGCGTTGACGAAGAGGGCGTGGTAAAAGTCAGGCTGCAGGGCTCATGTGCAGGCTGTCCGATGTCGCAGATGACCCTCAAGATGGGTATAGAAAAGATCCTGAAGCAGAATGTACCCGAGGTAGTGAGGGTGGAGTCAGTTTAAGGAAAATTCCGGGCAATTAATAATCCGAATGTCCTGATTTTATTGGGGATATAAGTTATAAAAAGCGCAGATAAATAACCCTGGGGTTTAAAACAAAAGGCAGTTCCTCTAATTATAGAACTGCCTTTTGTTTTATATATCAATAGGAGAGGGCAAAGAGTTATTTGTTTTTATGTCTCATCTTTTTAACTTGTTTACGATATTTATGCTTCCTGATCTTCTTACGGCGTTTTTTAACGACACTGCCCATTAATATTATAACCTCCACAGAAATTTAAAAGCTTATACTTTTTTTCAGGTTAATATGTCAATACTTATTTAGAGCTAAGACGGATTTTATGTCACACACTTTAGTTTACATAATATATATTATCGGAACATTTAAGGATGTCTGTTCTTCGAAGTAAATTTGGTCTTATTCTTGTATAGGTCCTTGTCGGCTTGTGAAACCAGGTCTGTTACCGACATCCCATCGCTGAATTTAGAATACCCCGTACAAACGGTTACTTTTCCACTGTGTTCAAATGCCTTTTCAATACGGAACCCGATATCTTCCGCAATATCGAGGCCGGCGTCTATGATGATGACCGCAAATTCATCCCCCCCGTACCGATAACCTGAATCGACACCTTCCCGGATACAACTGCTGATTATCTCACCCGCGTTCCGTAAAACCTCATCCCCGGCCAGATGGCCGTAATTATCATTGTATTCCTTGAAGCTGTTAAGATCGAGTAGAATCAGTGATAATGGATGCCTTTGTCTCTCAGCCCTAATGATCTCCTCTTGAAGCCGCGCATAGAAATGTCTTTGATTGTATAGCTCGGTAAGCGAGTCCGTAATGGAAAGCCTGTTGAGCTCCTTTTTTAGGTTTCGCTCTGTGATAATCCTCCTTATCTTTGCCTCGAGCTCTTCCACGCCAAAAGGTTTTTTTATAAAATCACTTGCCCCTGCATTTATAACATCCACATAGTTATAGCCCTCTGAATAGCCTGTCATCGCGATTACATTCACATCAAACTCTTCGCAGACATTTTTGATCAGTTCCATGCCATCGATACCGGGCATCTTCATGTCGGTTAATAAAAT
>JAFGIC010000194.1 GCA_016929815.1 Deltaproteobacteria bacterium | reverse complement strand
TCAAAAAGGCTCCTTCCAAAAAGATTTATATAAGGAAGATATCTCCGGGGAAGCGTCCGCAGGTTAAAGCCTATATCCATGTAAGCTATCCCGTTCGTGAACAGGTCATGATAGAGTATCTTCGTACCCTTCTCATCCATAGTCTCCAAGGGTATGACCCTGTTCTTTTTTTCAAGATCGGAGAGGCTCAGCATGGGGATTGTGGCAAGGGCCTCCGGGGGGTCCGGCCTTTCCTGCGCTGCCCTGAGTTCTCTTGTCTTGTTGATAACCGACAGGATATCCTCCGCGCTCATAGTACTCTTTGCCTTTTCCAGCCTTTTTTCTTCCGCAGACCTTTCCTTCTCGAGCAGGTCCATGTCAGGTCTCAGAATAACACATGTCATGTGCGGATTGCTGAGGATGTAGTCATTAATCATTTCCTCAAAGAACCGTTTGTTTTCCGCTGCCTTTGTTTTTACTGCATTCAGGGCAGCTTCAAAGGAGATCATGGAAATGGGATCTTCATCATGAAGCCACGCGGTCATTGCCGTCAACATCAGTGAAAGTCCTCTGGGGTAAGCGCCGGTATTATTCTCACGAAGCATGAACTCCACGGTATTAAGAGCCGCCTTAATTGTCTCAGGCTCGATCCCTTTCTGATATAGACCCTTCAGTGTATTTGTTATCAGATCCCTTATCCTGTCCGCGTTGTCAGTATCTATCCCTTTAAGCCCTATGGAAAAAAACATCTGCCGCAGTTCAGTTTCAAGCCCTGCGCCTACCAGATCCTCTCCCAGGCCTGATTCTATCAATGCCTTTCTTAGCGGCGATCCCGGCATGCCGAGAAGTATATGCTCAAGGATGTGCATTGACAGGTTTAATTCCCTTTTTGCCGTCTCAGGCAGGAGCCAGTTCAGTGTAATCATCCCCTTTTGCGGCCTTTCATTGTCTCCGCCCGCGGCGTAGGATCTGATAATCCGCTTCGGTTCGTCAAAGGGCTTCTGGACTTTAACGGCTGATTCTATTCCAAGCAGGCCATATTCCCTGAGATACCCGTCAACAAGGGAAAGGCTCTGATCGATATCGTCGTCTCCGTAAAAAAATATTCTGGCATTGGAGGGATGATAGTTCCTGCGGTGGAACTCCATGAACTGTTCAAAACTCAGGTCAGGGATATGCCTGGGGTCCCCACCCGAATCAAGCCCGTAGGCATTGTCCGGAAACAGGGACCTTAAGGAATACTCATTGATAAGATTATCCGGCGATGAGTATGCCCCCTTCATCTCGTTAAATACAACCCCCTTGATCCTGAGCGGATCATCAACCCTCTCAAGTTCATAATGCCATCCCTCCTGCTGGAGGACAAAGGGCGTCAGCCTGGGATGAAAAACCGCATCGAGGTAAACATCCGCGAGGTTGTAGAAATCGGCCCGGTTCTGGCTGGCAACAGGGTAGCATGTCTTGTCGGGATAGGTCATGGCATTAAGAAAGGTGTGGAGAGAGCCCTTCAACAGCTCAACAAAGGGCTCCTTTACAGGATACTTTCGGGAGCCGCACAGGACAGAGTGTTCCAGTATATGGGGAACCCCTGTCGAATCGGATGGAGGCGTTCGGAAGGTGATGCCGAAGACCTTGTTCTCGTCATCGTTTTTGAGGGACAGAAGTTCCGCCCCGGTCTTTACATGTTTATACAAAAATGCCTTTGTCTTCAGCTCAGGAATATCCTGCTCTCTCATCAGCTCAAATCCGTGGATGGAATCCATTAATCAGCTCCTTGAAAAATTAATATTTTTAAAAACCGGGAATCAAAAATATTCGATCTCAGTCAACAGGGATGAAAAACAGGACAAAATAGTTTTCTTCGCTCGATTACTTTTGATCTCACAATGTAAAACGTCCTCATACGGCAGTATAAGATTATAGGGATAGATTTTTCTTGTAAAGGCATTTTTTTCGTTATAGTCTCCCGATAAAATTATATATGTCTTTTTGTGAAATACAAAAACTGACATGCAATTCATTATAGGAGTTTTTACCGAAGATTATGAAATGCGCTGTATGCGGAGCTTCGATCGATTCTGTTGAAGACCTTGTTGACGATAACTGGATCTTCTATTTTTACGACGGTGAGGATGAGCACGGACCTATCTGCCCCTCCTGTTCCGATATGATTCTCTCCCCGGCCGAGGACGGAGAGTACGAGGTTAAGGAGGAATACAGGGGAAAGATAGTCTATGATGATGAGTTCGATAATGATGAGGATGATGACCGGCTTGAGGAGGTAGTTCTTGGGTTTATTTTGAATTGACGCCTTGACCTGATTATCCGACTTCCCTTTAAAAACGGCCATATATGCCGCAGAAGCGGTATTCAAAACCTGTGGAGAAAACATTTTAAAACAGGGCCTGAATTATTCAATCCCAATGGTGGTGAATATGTTAAAAAGATTCTTTATTATATCATTGTCAATCTTATCCCTTTTCTTCGTTTCATCTTATGTATTATCCGGATATCATCACATGGGAGAAAAGGACTCCCCCGAATTTCTCAAGGCATACCCCGACAAACAGAACACAAAACTCGACAGCTGCGCCCTTTGCCACACGGGCGGAGAATACAAAAACGCGAATAATACCGCCGTCAATATGGGAAGTTGCCAGTGGTGCCATTACAGGTACGGGTATGAAGGAAAGGGGGATATCAAGGCCACGTTGAACCCCTACGGTATCGATTATCTGAATGGCGGCAGAAATTCGGATGCTGTAAAATCCATTGCATTGAAAGATTCGGACGGAGACGGCCATAATAACCAATCGGAGATTGACGCTGTGAGTTTCCCCGGCAATAAGGAGGATGATCCGTTAAAAAAGACCGCTCCATCCCGTATATATACCCGTGCGCAACTGAAATCCCTCCCCCGTCATACACAATTTCTTCTCATGAGCGCCAGCAAGGCTGAGGACTTTTACGCCGAATACACAGGCGTAGCACTGGAAACCCTGCTCAAGGATGCGGGCATCCTTGAAAGTGCGACAGGCATCAGGATATATTCCCCGGACGGATGGTCTCAGTATCATCCTCTCTATCCCGATCCAGACCCGGCCTTATACCATGTTTATGGGGATTATCCCACTGCCCCTTATCATTACGACCAACAGGCGGACAAGGCAAAGGGAGGGTGGTGCAATTATGGCGCTGCCTCAGACAAAGGATACATTAATAACAGCCCGATTAATGTGCCCGGAGGGCTTAAGTTGATTCTGGCATATGCAAGGAACGGTAAGAATATGGACCCCGGGACTCTAAGTTCAACAAACAGGCTTGACGGTGAAGGCCCCTACAGGGTTATTGTGCCCCAGAAAACCGTCTGCCCGCCCGATCAGCCGAGCACTGCCTCCAACCCGGATCTTGTCTGGCCCTACAAGTCAGACTGGGATCACAGCGCAGGGTCTTCCACCCGCTCGGCCACCATCATCAAGGTAGAACCTTTGCCGGCAGGGACTACTGATATTGATCTACTTGAGGCCGGATGGGAATATGTGGAAGAGATGAAGATCATTATCTACGGGGCTATTAAAGAAAAGTAAAAATTTGCTCAAAATTACAGCTTGACAAAAATTGCCCGGTTTTTATATGCTGGTAATCGAGAAATATATGAATGCTAGTTAATTTTATCAT
>JAFGIC010000193.1 GCA_016929815.1 Deltaproteobacteria bacterium | reverse complement strand
TCCGTGGACTATCTCACCCCGGCGGTCCTTGAAATCATCAAAGACGATATTCCTCTCAGCCTCACGCAGCCTTTGCATTATTATCTGCTTGGCGGACTGCGCCGCTACCCTTCCCAGCTCATCCGTGCCCATTTTCACCCCAAGGCTGTCTCCTATCACGGCATCCGGATCCACCGACTTGGCTTCTTCAAGGGATATTTCAAGATTTTCATTGGTTACATTTTCCACGACCTCTTTGAATTCGAAGATCTCTATCTCTCCAAGTTCATCATTAAAATTAATCTCAAGGTCGTAGTCCGGTCCGAATTTCTTCCTTGCGGCGGCCCGGACAGCCTCTTCCAAAGTCTTGATCAGCGTTATGCGCTCAACGCCTTTTTCGCGGCTTACCTGATCCAATATCTTAGCTAAATCTGAAACCATCTCAGTCTTGCTCCATAATTGTTAATAATCCGTTAATCATTGAACTCATAAACCAGGTTGGACTTTTCCAAGTCACCCCATGCCAGGATTACAAGCCCTCCTTCATGCTCAATAGTCAGTCTCCCCTCCTTGAAATCCTTAAGAATTCCAATAAAATTTCGCTTCCCGTCCACGGGTGTTCTTGTTTTTACCTTAATCTTCCTACCCATCACCCGGATAAAATCCGCTTCTTTTTTAAGGGGTCTGTTCAAGCCGGGAGAAGAGACCTCCAGCACATACTCATGTTCAATAAAATTCTTCATATCAATCAGGTCGCCCAGCTCCCCGCTGACCATCGCGCAGTCATCGAGTGTAACGCCCCCGTCCCTGTCGATATAAATCCTAAGCACCCACCGTCCGTGGTCGGACAGGTATTCCACATCAACGAGTTCAAACCTCATCTCATTTAAAATAGGTTCGATCAGGTCATATACCTGTTTTGCTATAAAGCTGACATTTGTCAAAAAAATACCACCTGATACCCTGAAAATGCCAATAAAAAAGCGGGTATCAAGACCCGCTTCAGAACTGCAGACATTATTGTTGTCGGTTTTATTGCGCAGAAATTTTTAAAAAGCAATATCTTAACCAACCATCGTGCCCACAATTTGAAGTAGATCAACCCTTAAAAAAGGTTAATAACCTCAAAAAGGGAATCAGGTCTCAAAAAATAAAACATGGAGCGGGCAACGGGGTTCGAACCCGCGACACCAAGCTTGGGAAGCTTGTACTCTACCAACTGAGCTATGCCCGCCGGAATTTTAACCGCCTTACGCCCTGATCGTTATGCTAAAGACGGTGGATAAAATCGACTATTCTTTGAGAATATTGCTCGAATTAATACCATAAGTCATATTAATGTCAAGAAATATTTAATAAAAAGGCTCAGGGCTCAGGGCGCAGGGCGCCCTATCTTCTTATCATCTTGACATTAACAGATGATAAAAATAAAGTGTTATCAAGCATGGAGCCGCGGTTCCGGCTTAATTTAAATTAAAAAGGAGATTATTTGCATCCTTGGACGATGAGCCTAAGCACAGATTTTTGGAAAGACTGCTGTCGCAGTTAAAAAAAAGATACCACCTTGAAAACACCTCAGACCTTGCCGAAGAAATCGATGACCTTGTGTATGAGGGCCAGACAAGAGGACTGATTACGGATGAAGAATCGGATATGATTCACAGCGTCCTTTACCTGAAGGAAACTACAGCTTCATCTATAATGATCCCCAGGACCCATATAATCTCGGCCTCGATATACTCGACTTTAGAGGAAATCATAAAACTGATAACCGAATGCGGCCATACCAGAATACCTATCTTTGAAGACAATATCGATAAGATTGTCGGCCTTCTTCATGCAAAAGATCTTCTTAAGCTTTTCAGCAGTGAGCCCGGTTCAAAGATCCCCAGGGAAATCCTCAGAAAGCCCTACTTTGTCCCCGGCAACCAGGCGATCAATAAACTTTTAAAAGACCTTAAAAGCAAAAAAACACACATAGCTGTTGTTACGGATGAATACGGCGGCACTGCGGGGATTATTACCATTGAGGACATCCTGGAGGAGATAGTCGGGGAGATCATGGATGAACATGACCATGATCCGCCCCTTTTGACTGTTATTGACAAAAGCGCCGTTATAGTAGATGCGCGTCTTGAGATTAAAAAGATCGAAGAGTATTTTGATATTGATTTCCCTGAAGGCGAATACGAATCAATAGGCGGTTTTATTATCCACACACTGGGCAGGATACCGAAATCAGGTGAAAAGGTCTCCTACGAAGATCTTGAAATCCTTACCGAATCGGCGGATGACAGGAGAATAAACAAAATCCGTGTCATCAGGAAGACAGCAGAAACGGATGGATAGATTCGCAGATATCAGACCATACAGGGACAATGAGGTTCGCCGGATTATTGACAACCTTCTTTTCAACAGGGAATTCATAAGTACAATCCGCAATCTTCGTTTCCCCTGGATGCCCGGGTTTGTCTCACGGCTTCTTGATCCGCTGGTTCGCATGCGCCTTGCAAGGGAATTTGAGTCTGTGAACGATGTCCGGGCCTTTCAGGACCTGGTCAAAAATTACATGAACAAGGTGTTCCGGAATACCATAACTGAATTCAAGGTGTCAGGTCTGGAACATATCGATCCGGGCCCGTACATATTCATGTGCAACCACAGGGACATTGCCATGGATCCGACCCTCGTAAACTACGCCATGCTGGAGGACGGCCGTGATTCCGCGCGCATCGCCATTGGAGACAACCTGCTTTCAAGACCCTTTGCCTCCGACCTGATGCGCCTTAATAAATGTTTCATCGTAAAGCGGTCCGTCAGGGGCCGCCAGGCCCTGGAGGCCTTCAGGACCCTATCCGCCTATATAAGCCATTCCATCTTTGAAGAAAAGGTCTCCATATGGATCGCACAGAAGGAAGGCAGGGCAAAGGACGGCAATGACTTCACCGAGGCCGCCATAATAAAGATGTTTGCAATGAACCGCGACAAGACCTCTGAGTCATTCGATGAATATATAAAGAGACTCAGAATCGTTCCTGTCGCCATATCCTACGAATACGACCCATGTGACGGTCTTAAGGCCGCGGAACTTTTCAATACCGACCGATACGGGGAATACAGGAAAGGTGAAGATGAAGACCTTAAAAGCATAGCGCTGGGCATAATTGGATACAAGGGTGCTATCCATGTCAGCTTCGGCAGCCCCCTGAAGGACAACATAACTACACCTGATGCGGCGGCCTCTGCAGTGGACAGACAGATAATAGGCAGCTATCACCTGCACAGCACGAACTTCATTGCCTACAGGGAACTGTATGGAGATACAAGGGATATCTCCCTGTTAAATGAGCGGGATGCCTTCAATCCTGATGAATATTCAAGGGAATCGAGGATCTTTCAGCGCAGGATTGACTCCATGCCGCCGGAACATCGCAAGTACGCCCTGGCAATATACGCCAATCCCGTGGCAAACAAGATAAAGATCATCTCCGGTGCATCTTCCTAAGATGCCGCGATAACCTTTGTCTTAAACCGGTCGATTATGTCCTTTAAAAAATTCTCCCGTTTTTTCAGCGCGTCCCGGAACTCCCTTTTGTCCGTGTGAATGATCTCAACCTGAAGGTGATAAAGGTAACGCTCTATCACACTTATCAGGATCTCCGCCTCTTCCCTGTTCATCTCAATGTTGACCATAGCGTCCTCCTTTCATGCCTGCCGGCGTTGTTAGAATGATATCCTTCAGTCCCTGAATAGAAACCCTGGTTAAATTATTAACAGGATACTTGCCAATATCCCTAAAAACCCCTTGCAGCAAACCCTTTACAAATCAATTCAAGTCCTGCAAGTCGTTAATATTTTATCATAAAACAGCACACATGAAAACAAGTCAGAAAGGTAATGCTAGGAAAACCGAATATCTCTTCTCCTAATCTAACAGTGCGATAAATCGCGCCGCTACAAAGACAATATTATTTTCCCTGATACCTTAAACCATCTACCTCACACCTTATGCATTGTGCCCTGAGCCTTGCGCCCTTCATTTATCTTGCCATCTTCCTGTCCAGGCTCCTGTACTGGATGGCCTCCGCCACATGGTCCGACTTTATCTCCGGGCTTTCTTCCAGGTCCGCGATGGTCCTTGATATCTTGAGTATCCTGGAATAGGCCCTGGCGCTGAATCCCAGCCTGTCCATCGCCCTTTCAAGCAGGACCTCTGAGGCGGAATCCACCTCACAGAATTTCCTGATCTGTCTGGAGTTCATGTCCGCGTTTTTAAATATCTTAGTCCTTTGAAACCTCTCCGCCTGTATCTCCCTTGCCCTTTTGACCTTAGCCAGTATCTCCTTCGATGACCTGCCTCCGTCCTTTGCAGACAGGTCCTTATACTGCACAGCAGGGACCTCGGTATGGATGTCTATCCTGTCCATTAATGGGCCTGATATCTTTGACCTGTAGCGTTGTATCTGCGGAAAGGAGCACACACACTCCCTTTTCGGGTCGCCGAAGAACCCACAGGGGCATGGATTCATTGCAGCCACGAGCATAAAGTTGGCTGGATAGGTTACCGTGGTGGCGGCCCTGGTTATGGTGACATAACCGTCCTCCATGGGCTGCCGGAGCACCTCAAGTACGTTTTTTTTAAATTCAGGCGCCTCATCAAGAAAGAGGACCCCGTTATGGGCAAGGCTCACCTCGCCCGGCTTTGGATTCTGCCCCCCGCCTACGAGGCCCGCATCCGATATGGTATGATGGGGAGCCCTGAAAGGCCTTGTCTTTATCAGCCCGCTTCCCCTGGGCAAAAGTCCCATTACGCTATAGACCTTGGATGTCTCCAAGGCCTCCTGGAAACTTAACTCAGGAAGTATTGTATGGAATCTCTTGGCAAGCATTGTCTTTCCTGCCCCAGGCGCGCCGATCATGATCATGTTGTGCCCGCCTGCCGCTGCTATCTCCATAGCCCTTTTTACGTTTTCCTGTCCCAGGACATCGCTCAAATCCATCTCACCGTCTGAGGGTTTAAACACATCTTCCGGATCGGTATGAAATGGCTCAATATTTGAGATGCCCGAAAGGGCCTCCACAACCTGGGAAAGGACGCTGACCGGGAAAACGTCTATCCCCTCAACCGCTGCCGCCTCCGTTGCGTTTTCCATGGGCAGGAATATCCCCTTCATATTCATCTCCCTGGCCATTACAGACACGGAGAGCGCGCCCTTAACAGGTCTTATAAGTCCATCCAGTGAAAGCTCACCCAGGATCAGGTAATCGCGTAAAACATCATTTGAGATAATGCCCGTGGCGGCAAGGATGCCTATTGCCATGGGCAGGTCAAATGCCGAACCCTCCTTTTTGATATCCGCGGGCGCAAGGTTGACCGTTATCCTGTCGGAAGGAAAGTCATAACCCGAGTTTTTGATAGAGGCCTTTACCCTTTCCTTGCTCTCCCGGACAGCTCCCTCGGGAAGCCCTACGGTAGAAAAATTCGGAAGGCCCTTTGAGATGTCCACCTCTACCTCCACGATGTACGCGTCTATTCCGATAACCGCACTGCTCAATACCCTGGCAAGCATAGAATAACTCCTGTAAGAGGTTGTACACTGCTAAGCACCAATATATTGGTCCAAATTTGTCTGGAAAATTGCCTTTACAATTAAAATAAGGCATGTTATAAAATGCAGTTTATCTGATATGGCAATGGGGCATATCACCCTGCCGAATGCCGATGTTCGGAGATTTTTCTTGATATCCTGTAATTTTTAACAGAAGGATATATCAAAATTAAAACAACGGCAAGGGTTTAAAATATGCCTGATTAATATTTTTTTACTATCAATATCTTGCTCATTTTACATGGGCCTTTGACAAAGGAGAACAACATGGCGCGAATTACAGTCGAGGATTGTTTAAATAAGGTGAATAACCGCTTTGTCCTTATACACATGGCATCAAAAAGGGTAAGGCAGCTGCGCAAGGGCGCTGAGCCCACAGTGAGCGCCAAAAACAAAGACATAGTGATATCATTAAGAGAGATCGCTGCCGGAAATATCAGGGCAATCAAGGGAACCGGCATAGACAAATCCCAGGAATACCAGGATACGTTCTTTACCGAAGACCTTCTTCCCACAACAAATAACAATGATTAACCGGTAAAGGAGGAGATAATATCGGCAGGTATTAAAGATGAACAATAGAGATTATTACGAAATCCTGGACATACCACGCGATGCAGGTGAAGAGGAGATTAAAAAGGCCTATAGAAAACTGGCAATGAAATACCACCCCGACAAGAACCCCGGCAACAAGGATGCAGAAGAACAGTTTAAAGAGGCATCTGAAGCCTACGAGGTCCTCAGGGACAGGGAGAAGAGGCAGATCTATGACCAGTACGGTCACGAGGGGCTTAAGGGAATGGGATTCAATGGATTTAACGGCTTTAATGACATCTTCTCAAGTTTTGGAGACATATTCGAGGATTTTTTCAGTTTCGGAGGCGGCAGGTCAGGGGGGACCCGCGCAAGGAAGGGCAAGGACCTTCGTTATGATATGGAGTTGACCCTAGAAGAGGCCTTTTCAGGAAAGGAAGGGAATATATCCTTCAAAAAATGGGTCCGATGTGAGGCTTGTGAAGGCTCAGGCATCACCCCTGGAAGCGAGGTAAAAATATGCAGCACGTGTCAGGGGACCGGAAGCATAATCACTTCTCAGGGTTTTTTCAGGATCAAAACGACCTGTCCGAAATGCAACGGCCGCGGCAAGATAATAACCAATCCATGCCGCGAGTGCAATGGAGAAGGAAAAGTACAAAGGAAAAAGGATATAAATTTCAAAATACCTCCTGGCGTTGATAACGGGTCCCAGTTGAGATTGCGTGGCGAGGGGGAGGCCGGTGAACACGGCGGGCCGCCCGGCGATCTGTTTATTGTCCTTCATATAAAGGAACATGAACTCTTTTCCAGGGAAGGCGACGACCTTTTCGCCGAGATACCGATCTCATTTGTCCAGGCTGCCCTTGGTGATAATATCTCCATCCCGATACTGGGACAGGAGGAATTGAAAGAGGTTAAGATCCCACAGGGCTCCCAGCCTGGAGACGTAATAACCCTTTCAGGGCTTGGGATGCCGGGTCTTAACAGGAGACAAAGAGGCGATCTCCATTTAAGGCTGAATGTAAGGATCCCAAAAAAACTGAGCGGCCGCCAGAAAGAGATCCTGGAGGAATTCGCCAGATCTGAAGAAACAAAGACACCAAATATCATCGGAAAGATATTTGGGGCAGGCTGAAGTGTTGCTGTTGCATATAAATTGATTGTCTCTTTTAGCGGAACATGAGATAATCTGGAATAATTTATACAGGGGGATGTTTTAAGGACCATGCTTAGCGATAAACAACTGGAGTTTTTTAAAAACCTCCTAAACCAGCAGCTTGAGGACCTTCTTCACGGTGT
>JAFGIC010000192.1 GCA_016929815.1 Deltaproteobacteria bacterium | reverse complement strand
TGACGGGATTGGAACCCAGTATTACGGCGGCCTGGACCTGGTAAGGCGTCTTCTCCAGAATGGATGTTAAGAGGTATTGAGGCTGCAGCTCAGCCGGTTTGTTTGCGATCGTATGCCAGAGGGGGTCGGCAGGGAAATGACCATATTCAGCTCCGAGTTTTTTCTTCAACTGTTCCTGCGTCAACATATCACTGAGGATATCGGATGATGTGCCTTCTCTGTCTATTGGTTTTCCCGTTGCATCAACCGTACCCCCCGGAATATCCAGGAGACCCAGAACGGATTGAATAATGGAAGCGGCTCTCGCGAACTGCGTGCTGTTATATGTATCCTCGCTGGCGTTTCCCGTCTGAAGACAGGCATATCTGTAACCGGAAAAAAGCCTCGCTGTTTCTGTTATTTTTTCAGCAGACACCCATGTTATCTCAGCGACTTTGCCTGGACTGTACTGCTGAATATGTCTCTCCAGTTTTTCAAACCCTGTTGTCCATTTATCGACAAAATCTTTATTATAAAGCTTTTCGGTGATTATTACATTGAGGATGCCCAGCGCCAGTGCGAGATCCGTTGCCGGCCTGGGTTGAAGCCAGATATCGGCCTGTCTTGCCGCCTCTGTCCGGATGGAGTCCACAACGATAAATTTAGCGCCTTTTTTCAGGGGCGGATTGGCGCTTGTCCCCCAGCACATGACACAATCCGGATATCCGGAGAAATCAGGCCTGCCGTCAAAGCCATAGGTCATTAACCTCCCGCTTGCACTGGGGATATAACAGGTATTGTCAATGCTGACTATGTTGGGTGTGCCGAAGGCGTTGCCAAGGCGGGATATCAGATCGCATCTCCGGTCATAATGTCCCTTTATAAAGGCTACAGATTCAGCGCCGTGGCTGCTCCTTAATTCGAGCAATCTGTTCGCTATTGTGGAAAGCGCCTCATCCCAGCTGATCCTTTCCCATTTGCCCTCGCCCCTTTCGCCTTTTCTTTTTAACGGGAAACGGAGACGGTCAGGATGATACAGGCGCTCAAGAGATGCGGTTGCTTTTTCGCAAAGTTTATTGCCCGGATTGGGACTTGCGGGATCACTTTCCAATTTAACTGCTCGCCCGTCTTTGACATGTACGAGCATCCCGCATTGCATGCGGCACTCCCCGCATACTGTGCGTATATATCCTTCTTTCAGGTTGCTTTTCATTGTTTTGCCTGCGTTCAGATCTTTTAAATTTAAGGGGAAGCGCCTGCCCTTCGGCTGGCCCGCTCATCTCATTTTAAAAAATGGGGCTCCCATACCATATAAAGCCGACTTTTATCTATGCGAAATCCTAATCGGAACTTACAAAAAAAAATTAGCTCTTTGTTACAGATTGGTCAAGGAAAATAATAAAGGCAAGGTGCACGGAAAAAGGCGCAGGGCACAAGAGAAAAAGAAAATAGAAAAGGGCATAGAGGATATAGAAGATAGGAAAGGCGGAAGTTTAAAACGACCAACTTCGAATGTTGAATCAAAGGGAAAAAGACAGAAGTTAAGCAGGTGAGAAGACAGGAAATCATCCTCTTTCGCGATTATCCGTTATTCTAATGCATTTTTACAAATTTCCTTGAGGGTTGCCAACCCTCAAGGAGTTCGTGTTATTCCATATCCCGGAACGCCACCAGTCCCGCTCTGTATTAATCCTCAGGTTTGATAGCTTTTTTTATATTATTATACCTGAACAGCCGCGGCCCAGGCTGTGCGGGTTGCCGCGGGCAAAAAGCCGGCAGCATCGCAGTCACCGATTATAAAAAATCTTTCAGCCAGGCCGTAGAATTTAAGGGCCTCATCCTTCCTTGGCTGCCGCCCCGCGGAGACCACTACGTTGTCGGCCTGGATGAATTTCTCATTCCCAGCGGAATCCCTGTATGTTACCTTGCCGTCCGAGATGCCGGTGGTTGTAACCTGAGCGATAAAGCTGAAGTTTTCCAGGGCCTCATAGGCCAGCTGCAGGGTCTCAAGATAGTGGACACGCTGGCCGTCAGTGCCGAGTTCCCTCTCACATGTCAGAACAGTGACCCTGTGGCCGTTTTCCGCCAGGTGCATCCCGGTCTGTGTTCCGACAAGGTCACCTCCAACAACCACTATATTTTTTCCCAGGGTCCTGTTGCCGAAGACGTAGATGGGCGCCAGAATATTGCCTGCTTTGGCGCCGGGTATGTCGGAAACGATGGGCTCCGATCCCAGGGCAGCCAGGACCGCGTCATACTTCTTTGCCTTGATCATATCCGGGGTGGCCGTTGTGTTTAAATGGACCTCAACACCTGCCTTATCCATCTGGCGTATCAGGTAATCCTTATAGTCTTTAAGAGGCCACTGGAAGGATGCAAAGTCCGCGTGCCTGAGCTGCCCTCCCAGGAAGTCATTTTTCTCGTAAAGGGTCACCTTATGTCCCCTTTCGGCGGCGATGATGGCCGCTCTCATGCCTGCCGGGCCTCCCCCGATTACGGCGACCTTTTTTGACCTGGCAGGGGGGTCAATCGTGCTTTCAACCCGCTGACCGATGACAAACATCGGGTTTACGGAACAAGGGCCACCGTGGCATTTATTGCATCGAATGCAGGGCGTCACATCCTCGCCCCTTCCCTCGTAGGCCTTTTTGCCGTACTCCGGGTCGCAGATAAAGGACCTGGCCATGGCTATCATGTCGGTTTTACCGCTTGCTATATACTCCTCGTTAAGATCCAGATCCTGGAAGCCGCCGTTGGGTGCCGTAACGATCTTGGCCCCGCCTTTCTTTATGGCCTCGGCATAACGAAGCGTTATGGGATTTTTCTTCTGTGAATTATACCCTGTGGGATGGGCTGCAGTACCGTCCACTGCCCTGAGCTGGAGGATATCTATGGAGTCTTCCCATATCTTTGAATAATTCACTGCGTCTTCCAGTGTGTAACCGCCGGCCTCCTCTTCGCCGCTGATCTGCGCCTCTATCAAAAAATCCCGGCCACAGGCCTTTTTGATGGCCTGGGCCAGCTCAAGGGTCAGGCGTGCACGGTTCTCAAGGCTTCCGCCATACTTGTCCGTTCTCCTGTTCATGGCCGGAGACAGGGAGTTTGCCAGTATCGAGGAGCGGTATGACATGTAGAAGTTGACCATATCGAAGCCCAGAGACTGATAAAGTTTTGCCTTTGTAACAAAGTCCTCGATCATCTTATCTATCATGTCGACAGTGATCTCTTTTGCCTCGCCAGTCAGACGATATTGTTCGGCCCTCATCCTCGTTGACGGATCAGGCCTTGATGTTTCGCTTATGTTGTAGCCCTGAGGCTCAGCGCCCTGGGTAAGAGGGGCACAGACCCTGGAGCCATAGAAATGTACGGCGTCTGTCATTTGTTGAACAATAGCCTGGACAGACCGGTCGGTGAGATCAAACCTGTTGGCAGTAATGGTGACCACAGCGGCGCCGTTTTTAGCTGCGTTTGCATAGTAGTTAATCAGTGCTTCATTAGGAAAGGTTTCCGGCCCCTGCAGACCTGTAGGCTGGGCCTTGGTGTAATACATGCGGTTCTTAAGGACCACGTTTCCTATCTTTATGGGCGATAAAAGATGGCTGTACCTGATGCCCGTTCCTTTCACGTCAGCTGATCCGGATAATTCTGATGCCGCTGCGGCGCCTGTCTTAAACACCGGATCAACCACTCCCGCAAGCCTGTTCAAGGCCAGCGCTGAAGTGGATGTAACACCTGCGGCAATCAGAAACTGCCGCCTTCCCATTGGCGATTTGATTGGATTCATGTCACCCTCCTTGTGAATGTATTTAAAGATATTAAAAGTATAGAAAGAATACGCTTTTTGTTGCTGATCGGTCAAGGAAAATAATAAAGGCAAGGTGCACGGAAAAAGGCGCATGCGCAAGGGAAAAAGAAAATAGAAAAGGGCATAGAGGATATAGAAGATAGGAAAGGCGGAAGTTTAAAACGACCAACTTCGAATGTTGAATGAAAGGGAAAAAGACAGAAGTTGAGTAGGTGAGAAGACAGGAAACGGGGAGCGGGCGAAACTGAGGAAGAGGATTAGGACGGTGAACATTAAACTTTGAACGTTGAATGTCGAATGAGAGTAGGAGGGTAGAAGTGCTTCTTACTTTTCCATTGCCTCCATGGCAATTGACAGGTGATAGCGTGCCGTCTCATAGGAGGTGTTTAATTCCAGTGCCTTTTTAAAATGGGCGATGGCATCGTTCATCTGTCCCAGCTGGGCGAGGGTGACCCCCAGGTTGTCATGGGTCTCAGGGTCATCCGGATCAAGTTTGAGGGCCTCTGCAAGATAACC
>JAFGIC010000191.1 GCA_016929815.1 Deltaproteobacteria bacterium | reverse complement strand
CAAATCTTCTCTCAGCTGCCAGAGACATGGCCAGTATTATGCCGATTTCAGCGTTTATTGAATCCCGGCCAAATTCCATTTCCATAGCACTGCATTCAGAGATTACAGCTGAGTATTCCTTATTTATATATCTGGTTAAAATTTCATGTTTTTTAATACTGAGATCATTTGCCGCCTTTGTATAGGCATAATCGGATGTATTTTTCATGGATGTAAAATAGTGTTCATCAAAAAGTTTAAGGTTGTTATAAAGTATCAGGATTATCTCCCTTAAATTACTCCCGATTTCAGCATCCTGTGAAAGCGCTCTTATCCTGTGATAATCCAGTATAAGATTAGCCGCCATTACCCGGTCCTCTTCCCTGACCTTGTTATTTGCCAGGAGGTCTTCCAGGGCAGATATCTTTTTATCAATCGCTTCCTGTGTCAGCACGGGTTCAATTTTAACTGTCGGTTTGCTGCTGATCTCTTTCTGTTTCAATTCTGTCGCACATGAAGAGAATACTGAGGAAATAATTAATATAATTAGAAAAAAATGTTTTAAATGGATATCAGTATCATTCATCAGATTCTACTCCTATTAAAGGCTCAAAAACCCTTTTCAGGGTAATCTCATTATTAATCTTATTCATGTTGGAATATACAGTAACGGCCTCAGGATTGTTGGAATACAGGTCCGTTAAGGGCAATCCTGTTAAATTGGATATGCCTACAGGTTCCAGTGCATTATTCCCTGTTGGAGGAGAGGTTTTGATATTAAAGGCCAGATCTGCCATCTCGATATCCTTTTTATACACAGGACTGTCTGCTATGGCATTGGCAGTGTCAATCCACAGCAGCAATGCCCCTGAGGAACCATAAACCGTCATATAGGGCCCCTTCATGGGCCTGTTATCATCGTATCCCACATAGGATGCAATCACATATCCTCTTTCTGTGTTAAAATCCCCTTTGTATATACAGGGCAGAAAACCGGCAAAACTCGAATTGCTGAATCGGTTCGAGGTGCCGGTTTTTCCATAACAAGGAATAACGATATCAAGTAAATCACTGTCAAATTCCATTGATAATCTTACCGAATCCTTGGCCCGCATGCCTGTTCCGTTTTCCACAACCATCCTGAGGATCTCGGAAACAGATCCTGAAACATCATCCGACAAAACCCTTACAGAATCAGGGTCATACTCCCATATCAGCTCACCCTTCCTGTCTGTTATCTTCGTAATAATCGGGGCCATGTCATAATCGGCTTCCCTTCCAACGGTATTCATTTCCCCGCTCATTATTGTATTGTACATGAGCGCTGCCTCAAGAATACTTATGGAATTGGCCCCAAGAGGAAAAGACAAGACTGCGTCAAGAGGGGTGGAGACCCCCGTTTCGTGTGCAAGTTGTCTGATATAATAAAGATTAACCAGTGTCCTGAAATCCCGGATCCGATAAAGGACTTCAATATCATATCTTTCAAGTCTTATTAATTCCCTGAATCTTTTATCAATATTTTCATCCAGTAGGTCAATCACCCAAGACGGTAACAGGCCATCCACCCAGATATCACGCAGGGTTGAAGCTGAATCCTCGCTTTTTTTCAGGGCCGTGTTTATCCTTTTAATCCTGTTGAAACTGTATCTTGAGATCTCATTATAATTTCCATCCTGTTTGTCCATTTTTTCTTCGTCGATATCAAAATGCAGGCGGTTAAGGTTTTCTATTGCCTTTTCATCTCCCCTGAATATGAGGTCTGATTCCACATCCTTTTTTGCAGCCTCAAATGATGCCTCCATAAGGCTTTTCTCATCCACTATAACTCCATGCCTGTCCCTGATCCTTCCAGCGTATTCGTTATATGTCTCTGATTCCTTTCTCGCCAGACCCAACACTTCTGTTACCCTTTTAAATTCACTCAGATTCAAACGGTCAGTCAGATGGTAAAGCAGCCATACACTGGCAAGGTTCTCAGATTTTGCGCCTGCCCATGTCATTGAGACAATATCACTTTCCGGGTCATGATCGGGCCGGGGGATATAATAAGTGCTCTCAAAGGAGTACAGGTCAGGCACATTTGTCAATGCATCCAGGTTGTTCCATTTAAGCTGCATGGCGGCTGCATACACTATCGGTTTGAATATCGACCCTAGCTGTCTTTTAGCATCTACTGACCTGTTAAAATGCCTGTCAAAAAAACCCCCTGCCATTGCCTTTATCATGCCGTTGTTCAGTACAATTACTCCCCCTTCAACTTCAGGGATCTCCCACAGCAACAGCCGATTCACTGAGAGATCGCCCTCTGTTTCCTGTTGGAGCATGACCGGCACTGAATCACCGACATTCAGATTCTTCATGAATTCAACGGCAAATTTTTTACTGAATGAGGAATAACTTCCGTATTTCCATTTCACCCAGGCCTCGCCCACCGCTTTAAGCCCATCATAATCTATAATGCCTCTGCCGTTATTCTCCCATTCCACTTCAATATACATGTTATTAATGTCTTCGTTTACCCCTGATATATAGACGAAAAACGGGAGATTATCCAAAGGGCTGTTATAAAACGCCCCCATCTTTTCCAGGTATCTTTCCTTATTCAGTGTGTTGTTATATCCTGTCAGCTGAATATCCAGTTCCGGGAGCCGGTTTCTGAGACTGTTCAAGGCGCCTTCCTGTATTGCCTGTGAAACGGACGTGTAAATGTTTATTCCGGAGGTAGCGATATTTTCAAGGCCGTGATCACTCAATATTTTCTTGAAAAAGTCCGATTCGAGCTGCCGTCGTACATAATCCATGATAACATTAAGGCCGTAGGTGATCCTGCCTTCCTTAAACGGGACATCCTGGGCTTTGGCTTCAATATATACCTCCCCTGTGATCATATTCAGTTCTTTCATCCTCTCAATCACGTAGTCCTTGCGGTTCTTTGCGAGACGTTCGGCCTCTTTCTTCTCTTCATCGGTTTTTCCTGTGAAAGGATTGTATCTTGAGGGACCTTTTACCATACCTGCCAGAAATGCAGCCTCAACCAGTTCCAGGTCTTCAGGCGCCTTATCAAAAAAGTATTCCGATGCAACGCCCAGCCCCTTGCCAAAACCCGTTACAAAAAACTGATTTACGTATATCTCAAGGATCTCTTCCTTTGTGTAGTTTTTCTCCAGAAGCAGTGCCTGAATAAGCTCTTTAAGTTTTAAAATATAGGTCTTCTTTTTACGCTCGAAAATATTTTTTGCGGTTTGCTGGGTTATGGTGCTGCCGCCCTGTATGACCCTGCCGGCCTTTAGATTGGAGATAAAGGCCCTCATGATTGATATGATGTCAAAGCCATGGTGCCTGAAAAAATTTTTATCCTCTGCAGCTATAATGGCCTTTATGTATATCTTTGGTATATCCTGATAGTTGATATATTTGCTGTGTGTCTTTTCAAAAAACACGCCGATCGGCGTTACACCTTCATCATAATAAACCGGACTCTCGGATAAT
>JAFGIC010000190.1 GCA_016929815.1 Deltaproteobacteria bacterium | reverse complement strand
TTTAAACATCCCTTTTTCTTTCAGAGTCTTATCCCATGGTTCATTTCTTAGGTGTGTAGACTCAATCATGGTTTCGGCCTGGGCATCCTTAAAAATAAAAGATATGTTTTCCAATAACTCTAATTCTTTATTCGAGAAATATTTAGCGTCAAATTTCTTTTTGGGTCTTATCTGTTGAAAGCCTTCTGACTGAAGCTTATGAATTGATTCTTTCATATCAAGTTTCATATCGCCTGAAAGCTCTTCAAAAAGCTCTTTTGGGACTGGTCCCATTTCCCATGCAAAATAGTCCAATCCCGTTACGGATTTGCCAGTTTGTTTGAAATGAATAAAATCAAAAAAATAAAGGAGCTTAAGTAATTTGGTTTTGCCGCAATAACTTGTATTTTGGGCAAAATAAATTATTGCATTAACTAATTTTTCTCTATGGTGAGTAATAATCATATATATAATATCGGCAGCTTTTTTTAAAAAGTCAATAAATTTGGATTTGATTTAATATTGGTAACCATTAATACGCTCTTTAACATGCTAAAATTTTAAATCGTCATTAAAACTTCAGCACTGTTGAGGTCATCGAGTGCGTATTTTAACCAGAGTTCAGTAAGCTTGCTGGTCATATAGCTTTAATCCGTTTTTAGCTACGGAGGATATAAAGGATGAAGGCTCGTTGATTAATATTTCAAATTCATCAGGTGTATATATAAGTAGATCGAGCCCGACCGTTTTCTCATATTCGAGCAGCATCTTTTTTAATTTCAGCCTTCTTTCCAATGGTCTATCCTTCGAAGGAGCAACTATTAACAGATCAATATCGCTCTCTTCATCGACATTGCCGGAAACAGACGAGCCAAAAAGAAAGATCTTTGTTGGATCGATTTTATCTTTAATAATTTTTACTAGCTCATCTATTTGTTTTTGTCGGTTCATTTCCATTATGTAACTTAATCATGTTAACATATATTTTTTTATTATATTAATAAAAAATGACTGTAAGTGTCAAACAGAAAGAAATTTCCTGATCTCTCAAATCCTTTTGCGCAAACGAAATTCTGTGGTATGAGAATACCTGAATGTTCAAAGGAGATTTTCAGGCATGATCGTTCAGATATACGAGATACAGACGCCAGGGGAGGCGGAGGGGTGCATTGAGGCAGGTGTTGACCACATAGGGGGCGTCATCCCGGACAAGAGGGAATGGAAACAGCCTGTTATAAGGGATGCCATAAGGGTCTCCCAAGGGACAAAGGTAAAAAACAGCGTCATCCCCCTGTTCGACAACATGGACGCCATATTCAGGTCTCTTGACTATTATCAACCCGACTTTATCCATTTCTGCGACACGCTTACCGATGAGGATGGGGACGAGGTTGATCTTGAAAAATATATCAATATCCAGAGGGAGACAAGGAAGCGGTTTCCCGAGATTAAGATAATAAGATCGATCCCCATTCCTGTTGACGGCAAGGGAAAGGATTTTCCTGCTCTAAGTATAGCAAAAAAGATTGAAGAGGTATCCGATATGTTTCTGACGGATACCTGGCTGGGAAAGGAGCCTGTAAAGGGCTTTATCGGGATAACCGGTCAACAGTGCGACAGGGGGCTTGCCAAAGACCTTGTCAAGGCAAGCAAAATTCCGGTCATACTTGCCGGAGGCCTTTCTCCGGAAAATGTTTACGATTCTCTTGTAGAGATTGCGCCTGCGGGCGCCGACAGCTGCACCCTGACAAATAAGAGGGATGAGGAAGGAAAGCCGATCAGGTTTAAGAAGGACTTCTCAAGGGTGAGGAGATTTGTGGAAGAGACAAGGAGGGCGCAGGAACTCCTCGGCGATGAGAAGGAGAGGCTGAAAAAGGAGATTGCCTCACTTAAGGAAAGGCTCCGCGACCGTGAGGCTGACTTCACCGCACATTCAATAAGGCCGAACCGGATTCAACCGATTGATGAGCTGGAAGATGAGATTGCACAAAAAGAGAGATTGTTGAAGGACAAAAAGGGTCAGTATAAATAGAGGCGTGTCTGTTGACTCATCTTCCTTTTGCAAGTATAAATGGAAAAATTAACGGCTTTCACGGGGGACCAGCGCCATGAGAAAAAAGGTTACGGTTGTCGGAGCGGGGTTTGTGGGAAGCACAGCTGCCCTGAAGCTTGCGGAAAAGGATATTGCCGATATTGTCCTGGTCGATATCCAGGACGGACAGGCTGAAGGCAAGGCCCTTGATCTGATAGAGGCCGCGCCATTGGGCAGGTATGATTCCAGTATAACAGGAGTTACCAATGATTACAGCATGGCAGAGGGATCGGATATTGTAATCATTACCGCGGGCAGACCAAGGAAACCGGGTATGACCCGTGAGGACCTTCTCTCCGTCAATATGTCCATCATGAGTTCTGTAGTAAGGGAGGTTGCGGCGGCGGCCCCTGACTCTATCCTGATAATTGTAACCAACCCACTGGACGTTATGTGCCACCTGGCCTTTGATATCAGCGGCTTTCCAAAGGAACGGGTCATCGGCATGGCTGGGGTCCTTGATTCCACCAGGTTTGCCGTCTTCATAGCCATGGAGCTTGATGTCTCGGTTGAGAATGTCCATACCATTGTAATGGGAGGGCATGGAGACACGATGGTGCCTCTCCCAAGATATACCACAGTTGCAGGCATACCCCTTACTGATTTTCTCCCGCCTGAAAGGATTAAGGCGCTTGTCGAAAGGACCAGAAATGCCGGCACCGAGATTGTCGAGCTACTTAAGACAGGGAGCGCCTATTATGCCTCAGCCTATGCCATTGCTGAAATGACGGAGGTTATACTCAGGGATAAAAACAAGATACTGCCCTGTACGGTTTATATGGAAGGGGAATACGGCATCAACAACCTGTTTATGGGTGTGCCGGTAAAGCTGGGGGTAAAAGGTGTTAAAGAGATCATAGGGCTCAAGCTTAATGATGAAGAAATGAAGAGCCTGAAGGTCTCAGCCGATGCCGTTAAACGTGTTGTTGACAATATGGAAAACATGCTGAAGGCAAATAAGCGATGACAAAGGAATTCGCATACCAGGACATGTTCGGGACAGGCGGTGATGGGACAGAATATCGTATGCTTACAGGGGAATATATCTCCACAGGGATTTTTGAAGACCGGGAGATAATCAAGGTGGCGCCGGAAGGATTGACACTCCTTGCGGAAGAGGCATTCAGGGACGCGTCACACCTGTTGAGAAGCGCGCACCTGAAACAGATAGCCGAGATACTTAAAGACCCTGATGCATCCGCCAATGACCGCTATGTGGCCCTTGAGCTTATAAAAAATGCGGTCATATCCTCTGAAGGGATATTCCCCATGTGCCAGGACACAGGGACCGCGATAGTGATGGGTGAAAAGGGGCAATCTGTCTGGACCGGTTTTTCAGATGAAGAGGCGATTTCAAGGGGCATATACAATGCCTATGTGAAGAACAACCTGAGGTATTCACAGATGGCGCCCCTATCCATGTATGATGAGAAGAATACCGGGTGCAACCTCCCAGCGCAGATCGATATACGCGCGACACAGGGGGATTCATATGACTTCCTCTTTATAGCAAAGGGAGGGGGTTCGGCCAACAAGACCTTCCTCTTTCAGGAGACAAAGGCATTACTTAATAAAGAATCACTTACCGGTTTTATGACGGAAAGGATAAAGGGCCTGGGCGCCGCCGCATGCCCTCCCTATCACCTTGTTTTTGTCGTAGGCGGGACATCGGCTGAGGCAAACTTAAGGACGGTGAAGCTTGCTTCTACAGGTTATCTTGACCACCTTCCTGATACAGGCAACGAACAGGGCAGGGCCTTCAGGGATAAGGGGCTTGAAAAGGAATTGTTAAGGATATCCATGGAGACCGGACCCGGCGCCCAGTTCGGCGGCAGATATTTCTGTCTTGATGTCAGGGTGGTAAGGCTGCCGAGACACGGGGCGTCATGCCCTGTTGGAATGGGGGTGAGCTGTAATGCGCACAGGAATATCAGGGGGAGGATCACGAGAGAGGGGATATTCCTGGAGAGACTCGAGACAGACCCGGCAAGATTCCTGGCAGTGCCGGAGGATAATGATCAGGAGGCGGTCAGGATAGATCTTGAACAGCCCATGGAGAGGATTCTTGGCGTTCTAACAAAATATCCCGTCTCCACACGTCTTTTGCTTACAGGAAAGATGATTGTTGCAAGGGATATCGCCCATGCCAGGATCAAGGAACGCATGGACAGGGGGGAAGGCCTTCCCCAATATTTCAAGGATCATATTATCTATTATGCGGGTCCTGCAAAGACACCGGAAGGTTATGCATCAGGCTCTTTCGGGCCTACGACGGCAGGACGCATGGACCCCTATGTGCCGGTCTTTCAGGCTAAGGGCGCTTCGATGATAACCCTGGCCAAGGGCAACCGGTCAAAGGCTGTCACGGATTCCTGCAAAAGATTCGGAGGATTCTATCTCGGCTCCATAGGCGGGGCAGCCGCCAGGCTGGGGAGGGATTGCATCACAAAGGTCGAGGTGGTGGAGTACCCTGAGCTCGGCATGGAGGCTGTTCACCTGATCACCGTAAAGGACTTCCCTGCGTTTATCCTTACAGATGACAAGGGGAACGATTTTTATGAGATGATAAACAGTATTTAGTTAATTAAGGACGTCCCTCTTTCCTGAGTTCTCTTTTAAGGACCTTCCCCGAGGGACTTCTGGGAAGTTTGTCGATAAATTCGATCCGCCTTGGGACCTTGTAGCCGGCCAGCTTCCTCCTGCAAAAGGCAATTATTTCTTCCGGGCCGGGGAGTCTTTTATCTCCCCTTTCGATAAATGCCTTTGGCGCCTCTCCCCACTTCTCGTCAGGGACACCGATGACGGCGACATCAGTGATAGAAGGCATCTCCAGAATAACCTTCTCAATCTCTGCGGGGTAAACCTTCTCACCGCCGGAGAGGATCATATCCTGCTTGCGGTCAAGAATATACAGATACCCATCTTTGTCGAGCTTGCCCATGTCCCCGGTAAAGAGCCATCCATCCCGGATGGCCTCCGCGGTATCTTCAGGCCGGTTCAAGTAACCTTGCATTACATTAGGACAACGAACCGTGATTTCTCCTGTCGAATCTGAAGGAAGCTGCCCTCCATCCGGTCCCACAATACGGATATCTACATTAAAATATGGTTTGCCTGCACATTCCGGCAGAAGAAGTATATCCTCGATATTCATTAGTGAACCCGGCCCGCATATCTCCGTCAATCCCCACAGGTTCTGGCAAAGCACCCCTATACGGTCATGGGCCTCCTTAATGAGGGAATAGGGGAGCGGCGACCCGGGAAGGATGGCTATTTCCCAGCAATCTAGGTCATAGGACTCCAGATCCGGCACCTGCAGGATCATCTTCATAATGGCAGTGACCCCCAGCATGAGCCGAACCCTCTTCTCCTGAATAAGGCGAACAGCCGCTTCAGGTTCGAATCTGTCCATGATGATGGTGCAGATACCACGTACCACGTGACCGAGAAAGGGGGTGATGAAGCCGGAATGGAAAAAAGGGCCCAGAAGGAGGCAACGATCCGGATAGAGGTAATTCAGTCCTATGAGGAGGTCCAAGCAGGCTGAATACGTGCCCCTGTGGGTCAACATGGCCCCTTTAGGGTGACCGGTAGTCCCGGATGTGTACATTACAACATTGAGGTCATCTTCGTCCACTGAGATGCCGGGCTCTACATACTTTGAAGCGCTTATAAATTCCCTGTAGCTTATGACGCCGGGGAGGGATGAAGGCCCGGCACATATTTTGTAGCGCACCCCGGCGGGATAGTCCATCTCTTTTACCTTTTCCTCCAAGGCGGCGCCGTAGAAAAATACGGACACTCGGCAGTCATTAAGAATGAAATCCAGTTCCGGGGGAGCAAGACGGATATTCAATGGGACAAGGACGGCGCCTATTTTGGATGCAGCAAAGTATATTTCCAGGAATTCGTTGCCGTTGAGCATAAGCAAACCGATCCGGTCCCCTTGCCTTATACCCAGGTCAATAAGGGCATTTGCCGTTTTATTGGAGCGTTGGTTGAGTTCCTTAAATGAGAAGGTCCTGTTATTGAAGACAAGGGCCTCCCGATCCGGTGTAATTAAGGCGCGTTGAGACAGTACCTTGCCGATGACCATAGTGCGGATCCTCCTTGTAGGTATGGAGAAGGAGACAATTTAACAGATACCGGCTTTTCCTTCAAGCCCTGATAAAATTATTTTGATATTAAGATCGGGTTTGCGGTTTTAGATTAATCTGAAAGCAGACTGATCAGATGCCGGAATTGACAGTGAAATTGAACGAATCAATCGGGATCGGCCTTTTTCACATGAACATCTATAGAGTAATTCCTGGTTGATGTTTAAGAAAAAATAGAATATATTAATATTAAAATTAATACGCAGAATCAAGATGGATAAGTTTTGGAGCATCATTATACTCCGGTTTCTGATCTTTCATTATATATTGTGAGATCTCCTGCTCCTTCAGGACCGCATGTCGGCAGTTCCCCTCTCGAACTCTTAATCAACTTGTATAAATGATTAACAACAACTAGGTCGCAGTATCAGTTTTTCTGCAGCGCTGAAAAGGAACCGGTGAGCCCCTTTCTTTCGTCTTATTTGGAGAAGATCTGCTTTTTTAAATTGAGGAATTCAGTTTATGGCAGTAGCCGGGCAAAAAAAAGATAAGGATCTTCAAAATAGAGGCCTTTCTGCCTTTTCCAAATTTTATGAAAATCTATACAACCCTATTGTAATAATATCCCCTGAATTAATAATAAGATATCTGAATCCTGCGGCTGAAAAGTATTATAATCTTAAAAGAGACAATTTGATTGGAAAATGCTGCAGGGATGAATTTAAATGTGGACTTTTTTTAAATAATCTGGATTGTCCGGTCGCACAGGTCTTAAGCTGCGGCGGATCGTTACATATAAAAACCCCGCATCATTTCGGCATTGATGAAGGTTATATGAAGGTCAGCCCTTTAAAAGATGATAACGGAGAAATTACAGAAATATGTCTTGAGGATTATTCCAAGTTGATAAGGCTTAAAAATCAGGCCGTAAAAATGGATTCACGTTTCAAAAAGATTGTGGGTGTCGCGGCATTTGCAATCTTTGTTCTGGATAAAAATTTTATTGTCGAATTTGCCAATTTTGCCGCAGAAAAGCTGCTGGAAGAATCCAAAAAAAATATAGAAGGAAAGGATTTCAGGAGTTTTTTAAAGGATGAGGATGTCATCAATTATATAGAGGGCATCTCCAGGGACGTGATGATCAACGGGAGGTTATGCTTTTATCCGGATAGACTGATCTACCTTGGAAAGAAAAATGTAAACGCCGTTGAGCTTTATATGACAAAGGCAAAAGAGGACGATGATGAAAAGATATACATTTATCTTAACAATAAGACAAAGGAGATAAGACTTCAGGATGATTTAAAGAAGACGAATGAGTTTCTTAATAACCTTGTAAATGGTTCGCCTACCGCCATAATAGCCTCAGATTGCAAAGGCAATATTGTTTTATTTAACAAGGAAGCTGAGAAACTGCTGGGGTATTCTGCAGAATATGCAAAGGAGAATATGAATATACGGGATTTCTATGCGCCGGGATATATCGAAGACCTGATGAAGATGCTGAGAAGTGAAGAACATGGAGGAATAGGCAAGATGGAGGCAGTAGAGGCAACATTTCTCGACGTCAATAAGAATCAAATCCCATGCAGGCTTTCATCTTATCTTATTTTCGATAAAGAATGCAAAGAAGAAGCTCTTGTATGCATATTCTATGATCTGCGCGCGCGAAAACTGATGCAGAAGGAACTAGAAGAAACCCAGATGAAATTATTCCAGTCTGAAAAGATGTCCTCTCTCGGAAAACTCGCCGCCGGCATCGCCCATGAGATCAATAATCCCCTTGGGGGCGTCATGATATTTGCAGAAAGCATACTGGAAGACATAGATGAAAATGACACACATAGGGAGGATCTGAAGAGGATTGCATCTGAAACCAAGAGATGTAAAAATATTGTTAAGGGATTGCTCGAGTTCTCCAGGCAGACAGATAATACAATGACACTTCAAAATATCAATGAACTGTTGGAACAGGGGATGTTCCTTCTGGAAAACCAGGCAATTTTTCATAACATAGATGTTGTTAAAGAATATGATAAAGACATCCCTTTGGTTAAGTGCGACAGCGCTAGGCTAAAGCAGGTGTTTATCAATATTACCCAGAATGCCATTGATGCCATGGGCGCCGAGGGCACCTTTACAATAAAAACAATATATGACAGAGAAAAGAAAAGGGCGGAGATAGAATTTTCAGATACAGGCTGCGGCATTCCTAAAACTATCAGACAGAAGATATTTGATCCGTTTTTTTCTACAAAGGAGGTGGGGAAAGGCACAGGTCTTGGATTAAGCATGTCCTATGGAATTATTAAAGACCATGGAGGAACTATAAGTGTCAAAAGTAAAGAAGGCTACGGCTCAACTTTTATAATTGACCTTCCCATTGAGAATTGATGCAGAGTGCATAACTGTATAAGGAGTGTCTTATTGGCCTTTTTAATTAAACGAGCATGGCTCTGAAACGATCTATAATCTTTCGTTTAAAGGAGGTTTTATGGATAAGAAAAAAATATTGTTAGTGGATGATGAGGCAGATTTTGTCGATGCTACAAGATTCATTCTCGAGACAAAGGGGGGATATGCCGTAGTCGTGGCCTACGATGGCGTTGAAGGCATTGAAAAGACAAAGTTGGAAAAGCCGGACCTGATCGTACTGGATGTAATGATGCCCAACAAGCACGGTTATAAGATGTGCGAGGAGCTCAAGGCCAGTGAAGAGTATCGCGATATCCCTATAGTGCTTCTTACTTCGGTTGCCTCTCACGTAAAAGACACAAAATACACCCATAGTATGGGCATGGAAACTGAGGCGGACGATTATATTGAAAAACCGGTAAAACCTGAGGAATTATTAAAGACAGTAAATTTCCATTTGAGTAAAAAGTAATGAGTGCAACGATATAAGAAAATGATTGAAGATGTGAACATACTTGTGATCGACGACGAGGCCGTAATAAGAGACGGCTGTGTCAAGGTGCTCACAAAGGACGGCTGGAAGGTGGATACTGCATCTGATGGTATCGCCGGTCTTGAGATGATAAAGGCAAAAAAATATGACATATTGTTCCTTGACCTGATGATGCCCGGGATTAACGGTTTGGAAGTGATTCCCAGGGTCAAGGATATCGATCCGGATGTATATATAATCGTTATTACCGGCTACGCTACAATAGAGACAGCGGTTGAAGCAATGAAAAGAGGGGCCTTCGATTACATATCAAAGCCCTTTACCCCGGATCAGCTGAGAATGGGGGTCAGAAAGGCCCTGGATAACAAGTCTCTTCGCCTTGAAGCCGATTATCTAAGAAGGGAGCAGGAAAAGGGGCTTCTTGCCATTGCACAGGAAAAGAGCAGGATTATTACAATCCTTAATTGTATGCCGGATGGAGTTATTGTAGTCGATGAGACCAAGAGGATAGCCCTATATAATCCAATAGCAGGCAAATTACTGAAGATAAGCGGCAGGGAGGTAATTGGAGAGCAGATCGCCAGTTGCATAAGATGTGAGGATTTCTGCCTGGCCGTCGATGAGGTACTGGAGAGCAGCCCGGCCAAACACGTCCGGATCGCTAAGGAGATTGAGGATGAGGGCTTTCCGCCGTTGATGGTCCATATTGCGCCAGTTCAGATGGAGGATGGGAGGGTAATCGGGGTGGTTGTGATTCTCCAGGATATAAGCGATCAAAAGATGCTGGAGAAAATTAAATATGACCTGTTAACAAAGATAACCCATGAGATAAAGGCCCCTGCCGCGACAATCAGCCAGCTGTTGATGGCTGCCCTGGACGGGACAGCAGGGAACATGAAGGATGAGCAGAGGAATTTCGTCACAAGGGCCCGGGAATGGAGTGAAGATATACTTCAGTTGGTTACGGATCTGCTCAATATCTCCAAGGTCGAGTCTGGTCTTGCGGTTCAGAAACTTGCGCCCTTGAATATAAATGAGATAATCGGGCAGGCTCTCGATCTTATCAAACCACAGGCCGACAAGAAGAAAATAGAGATAATTACAGATTTAAGCAATGATCTTCCACTGGTAAACGCGGACAGCAACGGGATGAGGGAAGTCTTTACAAATTTACTGAGCAATGCAATAAAATATTCAGATGAAAAAACCAGGGTTTCAATCTCGAGCAGAACTGATGGTGACTACCTGAAAATTTCTGTTTCCGACCAGGGATTTGGAATAAAAAAAGAGGATATAACTTTTTTGTTTGATAAATTTTTCAGGGTTAAAAACGATAAAACGCGATATATCATAGGCACCGGCCTAGGACTTCCCATTGTCAAACAGATCATTGAGGCACACTATGGTATGATCGATGTATCAAGCGAGGTGAATAAAGGGAGTACGTTTACGGTTTACCTGCCCAAAAAGATCAACCATCCCGAATAACTCTGTTTTCCTGATTCTATAATCGGATATCTGGCTGGATCATTTCATAAATTTGTTCCCGCTTTACCTGTATTTTCTTGACCATGTATATTACTTCTGCTATAATAAACCAAAATTTCATAGGTGCTTTTCCTTTCTCTATAGGGTATTTGCGTTAACCCTTTTAAAGGAAAAGCACCTTTTTTATGCCCTATTAATTATTACTATTAAATCTGATTGATATACAGATTTATCGTCGATTGGAGGATTAATCATGTCAGAACAAAAGACAGGTTTTCTAAAAAATTTTACCCCTATCTGGTTTGCGGCAGTGCTTGGATTTGGAGGAATCGCACTGGCAACTCTACTGGTGTCAAGAGTATTTAATTTCACCCAGTTAAACCCACTTGCAGTTTTCCTGGTCTATTTCAACCTGGCATTGCTGCTTTATTTGTTTATAATTTGGTTGCTGAAGTTAATATTGTATCCCAACGTATTGATAGGAGAACTAAGGCACCCAGTGATAGCCGGCTTTCATTCTCTTATGCCGGCGGCGATAATTATGGTGTCGATCGTGTCTTCAAATATTGGAAGTCGTTTTTCTCTATGGCATTACAAAGATATTTCAATCATATTATGGGGTGTCGGGGCAGGCTTTGAGTTTATCCTGCTCACCTTAACAATCTATTTCCTCATAATAAACGAGAAAATGCAGATTAATTTTCTTAACGGGGGCTGGTTAGTTCCACCGGTTGCAGCGCTCCTTACAACTGTGGCCGGATTAAATATAATTGCTTTCATCTCCAATGATAATATAGGACAAGGAATTTTATGGATAAATTATTTCTTCTTTGGAATGGGGGTATTTGTATTTCTTTTAATGTCGATTTCTATATTTTATAAGATATTTTTTTCCGAGCCAATGGATCCGAAGGTATTCCCTTCATTATGGATAATTCTGGTTCCTTTTTCATTAATATCATTATCACTCTCTCTATTTGTGAGTTCAACCGGTAAGTATCTGCCTTTAATTGAAGATACTTTAAAGGGAATAAGCCTTTTAATCAATCCGATGCTGATCGGGATAGGGATCTGGCTGCTGATACTTCTTATAATCTTAAGTTATTACTATTTAAAAATAATTAAGTTGCCATATGGAGTCGGTTGGTGGGCTTTTATTTTTCCTACAGCATCGGTATCCATTGCGTCGTTGAATCAAGCTGCAATCTTAAACCAGCCGTTCTTCGGGTATTTCGGATTGGCGATATACATATTCTTACTTGTAATAGCAGTGATCGTAATATTAAGAACATTAAAGGGTTTCACAGTTAAAGGTTAATATGTTAAGACCTGGATTATTACTATGATATTCACTCTTATCAAATAATCGGAACCCTTAAGAGGAACTGATCATGGCGCAATCTCCTAATAATTGTTTATTGATAATATATGATGATCAGGATTTTGTGGACGATCTGTTATCCAGGCTCAAGCAGGCCGGGGAAAAGGTGATCGCAGGACACGTTGCAGGTGATTATGTTGAGGCAATATTAAATGAGGATATAGATGTTGTCCTGGTTGATATTGATATGGAGGACATGGAGTGCATTGAGATCCTGCAGAAGATCAAAGAACGGCATCCGCCCATTGAAATAATAATGCTGGTAAACGAAGACGATCCTGTCGAAAAATTTTTCCGGTTTAATAAATTCGGACCTTTTAACTTTATCGGCAAATCAGCTGAGCCTGATGAGTTTTTACTCAAAATCGGGCAGGCAAGAAAGAGGAGGCTCGATCAGGAACTGCGTATCAAGAAAGAGGGGCTGACCTTTATATTAGAAGCAATGCAGGACGGTGTTTATGTCATCGACAGGGAATATAATCTTGAATTTATCAACAGAAAGATCGAGGCAGATTTTGGAGAGATGATTGGAGAAAAATGCTACCGGATGATAAATCGGAAGGATGAACCGTGTCCGTGGTGCAGGGCAAAAGAGGTATTTAAAGGGAAAACCGAGCAGTGGGAGCAGTATATTCCCGTCACCGACAAAACCTACGATATGATAGCGCTGCCCATGAAGAATCCAGACGGCACCGTTTCTCTTATGGCCATCTGCTACGATATCACTGAAAAGAAGCACAGCGAAGAGAAGTTGAAGATACTGGAAGAAGATTATAAGCGGCTCTTTGACAACCTGGAATTCGGGATTTACATCAGCAGCAAGGAGGGCAAATTGCTTGATGCAAATCGTGTTCTCCTGGATATGCTTGGATATGAATTAAAAGAGGAGTTTCTGAAGCTAGATCTGACCCAGGAACTGTATCTCAGGCCCGAGGAACGGAGGAGATTTCAGGAAATCATCGAACGTAACGGCTATGTAGTAGGATATGAGGTTGAGTGGAAAAGGAAGGACGGGGCTGTCATCTCAGTGATCAATACCGGTCAGGTCCGTTATGATCTGCAGGGAAATATACTCGGGTATGAGGGTATCATAGTAGATCAGACCAAGAAAAAACAGATGGAGACAGATCTCAGGGAAACAAACGAGTTTCTCAGGGCAATCATTGAAAGCTCTCCAAATGCAATTATTGCTACCGACCTGAAGGGGAATATCAGGATCTGGAACCATGCGGCCGAGGAAATCCTGGGTTATAAATCCGAAGAAGTTGTCCGAAAGATGAATATTGAGAAGATCTATAAGGGCACGGATAAGGACGCCAAGAAGATGATGACACTGTTGCGGAGCCCTGATTACGGCGGCAAAGGGGTATTAAAATCCTATCCCATGGTTATAGTGAAGCGGGACGGCAAGGTGATTGATATAAATTTCTCGGCTGCCATTATCAATGATATAAGGGGAAGAGAGGTTGCCTCAGTAGGCATAATTGTTGATCTTACAGATCGCCTGGAAATGGAGCGGAAATTAAGAGATACCAGGGATCAGCTGCTTCAGGCGGAAAAGCTCGTGGCAATGGGACGCTTGACCTCCCAGATAGCCCATGAGCTGAATAATCCGCTATATGGGATTATGAATGCCCTGGAATTAATGAAGACTGAGGTCAGGCCTGAAAATAAAAGGAGAAGGGTTTTAGACATGGCCCTTTCGGAGACCGTGAGGCTTACTGAACTGCTCCGTAAAATACTCTCCTTTTCAAATCCCAACCAGGAGAAAAAGGAACCTGCCGATGTCAATATCCTCCTGGAAGAGATTCTCATGCTGTACGAAAAACAACTTCGGGAAAACAGCATAAAGGTGTCCTGCATTTATAAAGAGGGATTGCCTAAAATCCATGCCTCAAAGAATCAGCTTCGCCAGGTGATTCTCAATATGATAAATAATGCCAAGGACGCGATGCCCGAGGGCGGTTCCCTGAAGGTGAGCACCCGGCAAAATCGAGATTTTATCAATATTGATATCTCGGATACCGGGATAGGGATCAAGGAAGAGATAATCGACAAGATCTTTGATCCGTTTTTTACAACAAAAGACAAGGTTAAGGATGCGGGATTGGGGCTGTCGGTCTCCTATGGTTTTATCAAGGAGCACGGAGGGGATATCATAGTGGAAAGCAAGTGGGGGTCGGGAACGACTTTTACTATCAGCCTGCCGATAATAAAGGGATAAGGAAAATCATCCGGCATGAAACCTCGCCCATAAAGGACTAAACGGGATTGGATCTGATAGATCTTCACGCGGTTTTATTATTTCCGATAATTTGTGAATCATGCAACCCTTTGAAATTAAAGAATAGAATCTCTAAAAGCAATATATCAGGGGTAGAGGTGCTTGGCGGCAAAAAAGCGGGTAATTATTTTCCGGCTGACCCCAACTTAATACCTGTCGGCTGAGTACAAAACAGCCTGACCCTCTATCTTCTTTTGCTGGATTGTTATTTTGAGGCAGGTCGTCCCCTATTTCGATTGATCTCTTGATGCTACCATGATCATCTCAGCGCTGTTTAATTTTCTGACAAGGCGCCCATTATTTTCTTGACAATTAAAATCTGCAATAATTATAATACTAGTAATTTTTGTATCTTTTTTATATGAT
>JAFGIC010000189.1 GCA_016929815.1 Deltaproteobacteria bacterium | reverse complement strand
TTAAATCCAGAAGCATATAAATAATGATTACGGTGCTGTTTAGGTGTTGTAGCGTAAATCAATTCACTTTTTCAGCTGGAATGTATGTAATAAAATGTCCAATTTTTCGTCTAATATAATTGACTGATATAAATAATAATCTACCCTTTAATATGTGGCCAAAGATTATAAAAGCTTACTTCAATAAGTTGTATCCACCTAACAGCCTTGCCACTCGGCCTCTTTACGAATGGCCAAAAGAAATATTGGAAGAGAGCATCGAAGCCGTAAATGAAGAGATTCAAAAGCGTGAGAGAGAAGGCAAGAAATTTGACGAAAAAAAATTAACGAAAATTTTGTCATATCTCATTTTCTAAGGAGCTTAATAAATGAAATGTTCAGTCGGCGTTGAATCATTAAAAGGTACAAAACATAAGTTGAATGAAGACCGTTATCGGATGCTTGGGAAAGATATTCCTGCTGTCAGGGATCAGGATCGAGGAGAACTCTTCGGGGTATTTGATGGGATAGGGAGCGCCCCGAAGGGAAGGCAGGCCGCCCAGGAGATGGCGGACATTATGCTTCAATTTTATCTTTCGCCTGATGATTATGAGATATCCCCGAATGGGGTTTCAAGGATGCTTATGAAGGGAAATAAAAGGATATTTGATTGGGGAGTGATGGAAGGGCGAGATGCGCCTCTGGGAGGATGTGCCGGCACTATTGTGTGGATCAATGGAGATACGCTGTATTCATTTCATGCGGGCGACACCCTGGCCATTCATGTCCGGGACGGTAGCTCATCCCAGATCACCCGTTCACATCAGGCTTCGGATGGGGCCATTTTTCGCTATTTCGGTCTTGGCCCAACGCTTGAAATTGAGAGTAATTCTGTTACCTTGGAGGACCTTGACAGGATTTTACTGGTGTCGGATGGGATCACAAAGGTAATGCACCCCAAAGAGGCAGTAGCAATTATTGAAGAAAGTTATGATATCTCATTGGCAACAAAGACACTGGCACATCGTGCCCAGAATTTGGGATCTTCCGATGATATTACAGTTATGTTGATCGAGGTGGAGGAGTCTGATTAGGTTTTTTTAAAAAAGAATGATTTCCCTCTTGACAGGTATAAAAATGTGCTCTATGGTGTAGAACAGTTTTATTACTGTTAAGGACTATGGAAAAGACATTTGGACAGACTTTAAAGGGTTTGAGGGAATCTGCGCAGATTGGCCTCAACCAGCTTGCAAACAATATCGAGACCTCAAGGGGATATCTGAGCGATGTGGAAAACGACAAGGTTTCCCCTCCCTCAGTTGATAAGATCGAATCAATTGCCAGGGCTCTCAACTGTGAAGTCTGGGCATTGCTTAAGGCGGCAGGAAAAGAGATAGAGTATATAGCAAGACAGCCGGCGGCAGCAGATTTTCTAAGAAAAACTGAAGGTTATACTGAGGAAGATTGGGATAAGGTAAGCAAACTTGTAGATATCGCAGGCCTTGGCAAAAAAGGAGATAAAAACAAATGAAGGTTCCATGGCTCTCAAGAAATGCAATTGCTGACAAGGCCTCAGATCTGCTCCTGGGATATGAAACAATGACCGGGGAAAAGATACACCCGCCTGTCCCTGTTGAAAAAATCATCGAAAAATATCTTGGGATCAGGCTCGGTCATGTCAATTTTGAGAATCGGCTCGGTATGAAAGGGGTCCTCGGGGCCACATATGTAAAGGCCAAGCTTATCCTGATAGACGAAACACTTGCACAGAGAGAGAAAACCGGGCGGGCATGCTTTACATGCGCCCATGAAACAGGTCACTGGGTCCTTCACCGCCAGTATGTTCAAGAGGCCCAAAGAACAGAAGGTAAAGAGGTTATTATCTGCCGGGAAGTAGATTCAAAACAACCTATTGAATGGCAGGCCGATTATTTTGCTGGCTGTCTTCTTATGCCTGAAAAGCCTCTAAGAGAGGCCTTTAACGCAGTTTGTGGTGCGGATGTCCTCTATATGGAGAATATCAGAAGCACTGTAAAATCATCAGCCGTCCTAATTGAATCATGCGTAGAGAACTGGCCCATGATTGCCGAGGCAACAATGGAGGCCGGGAGATTCGAAAACGTCTCAAAACAGGCAATGATCATCCGACTGCAGGATCTGGGGCTCCTTGTAAACCTAACCAGCGAGAAACTGGGATGGAGAAAGAATTCACGTAACTAATACGTGATATTTTTTTGTCCTAAGTGTTCGCTACTATAGAACATTTTGTGAACGGATTATAAAAATATGCCAAATAACCATATGTATTCATCTGATTCAAAAACACTGGATTCCGGCCTCCGCCGGAATGACGGAGTTGAAGATTATTCTCCGTTTTGCAGAGGCATCAGTGATGACATTGAGATCATAGTAGATGGTGAAATCATCTTCTTCGGTTGGAATGATGGCGACGTTATCCAGCCTATGGCAGAGGAACTGGGAGAACCTGAATTCCCTGAACCAAGACCATGCGGGTAAACACTATGGATGATGAAAATCGTATAGAAGAACTGGTCAGGGCCTTCTGCGGTATGTTCTATATCGGAACGCCCAATCACAGGCATATGATCAATAAATGCACCGACATTGGTCACAGGCTTGGCCTGGATTTGGTTATCTACAATATCTCTAGGGGTCTGTCGAGACCTGATAATCAAAAAAACGAAAACAAGGACCCCCTGGAGGTCCTTGATCTGATTCTGAGATTTGATCTGAGGGGCTTTATGCCCAAAAGAAAGTTATGCATCCTTGAATATTTCGACACAATATTGGAAAACCAGGATCCGCTGGTTATGACCAAGCTCAGGCTTCTCCATGACAAACCTTCGCTTGCGAGGACAGTCATCATCCTTGGTCAGCACAATTACAGGCTGCCGGACATTATTGCCGATATCCCCAGGTTTGATCTGCCTGTCATGTCGAACGAGGATATCCAGTGTCTTATCCGCAACACAAGGGATGAAAAATCCGATGGAGATCTCCCCCAGCTTGCATCTTCACTTCAGGGCCTTACAGAAACAGAGTGTGAGAATGTCCTGGCCATGAGCCTCATAAGAAATAAGGGATTTGATCCCGTCTTTATCGAAAAGGAGAAGGTCAAGCTTTTATCCGGCAGGTTTAACGGTGTTATTAAAATAAGTGAGCCTAAATTTACTCTTGATGATGTTGGCGGTCTTGAAACGCTTAAATCATGGCTTTATGTCAGAGGAAGGCTGATGAATGGAGTGACAATGAGCCGCTTTCCATCTCTTCCCGCCCCCAAGGGCATCCTTCTGACGGGTCCGCCGGGATGCGGTAAGTCTTTTATCTCAGAGGCCATTGCCGGATCATGGAAGACAAAACTAGTCAGGCTGGAGCCAGCGCGCTGTTTTAATTCCCTTGTCGGACGCACCGAGCAGAATCTGTTGAACGCACTTGAAATCATCAGGACAGTGCTGAGCCCTTGCGTGGTCATATTTGATGAATTTGAAAAATTCTTCCCTGGGGACACTGGGAACTCCTCTGATGGCGGTGTCTCCTCAAGGGCACTGGGCATCATTCTTGACTTTCTTCAGTCCGCAAGAGACGGCGTATTCGTCTGCGCCACAACCAATGCCGTGCATACCCTATCGCCGGAGATCATGAGGTCTCTAAGGTTTGACGCATGCTGGTTCATTGATCTGCCTCAAAGGGATGAGAGAAAGGCAATCGTAAATATCCTGATGAATAAATACGGCATTATGGAATCTTTCCATTTGAATGATAAATTACTTGATGACTCTGAATATTTCAGCGCAGCTGAGCTGGAACAGGCGATAATTGAGACAATGATCTCCTGCGCTGATAAGGATGTAGATATGAATGAATTCATGCTCTTAAGGGCGGTTAATGAGATTATCCCCCTTGCAGTATCAAGGAGTGAAGAATTGAAGGCTTTAAGAGAGTGGATGCCGGGCAGGGCGAGGCAGGCATCCTTCAATAAGAACAATGATCACAATGAAAGGAGCCGATTATTATGTCCCATATCACAAAAGTAAAAACTCAATTAAAAGACAGAGAGGTTCTCAGGATGTCTTTAAGTAAAGCCGGCTATCGTTACCATGATGGCGGTTCATGCTATTATGGGCCTCTCAATCCCTATAAAAACGCGGATTTTTCTGCAAGCAGGGAGGGTGAACGCATTGCGTTCAAGAGGGTTTCAGATGATGCAGGTTATGACATTATAGTGGATTCGGAACTGATCAGCAGAAAAAGGCAGGATATAGTTGATGAAATAACCCAGGCGTATTCTCAGGAAAAGATCATGAAGCTTGCGCGAGCCAGGGGATTTTCTGTTCTTACTAACCGGACAAATGCCAGGGGGCAGATAGAGATGGTTCTGAGGAAGGTAGCTTAAGGGAGGTTGCTATGAATAAAGAGATAAAAGTCATAATTGAAAAGGATGGCAAGGTAACCTTTGAGGTCCAGGGGGTACGCGGCTCCCAGTGTCTGAACCTTACGGAGAGTCTCGAACAGGGAATAGGCGATGTGATTGAGAGAAGAAAGAAGGGTGAATTTTACCAGTTCTCATCAATCAATCTGGAGCAGAACATAGACAGGCGAAATATTCCTGATTAATTAATATGCAGGCATTACACCCCAATAAAAGTACTGCCTGCCCTGGTAAGTCATAAAAGAATCATGGGCAAGAAGATACCTGAATTAATGCTGAAATCATTCCTGTTGGGTGATAAAACCTTGGAGACTTTTGAGGATAAAAAGGAAACCCTTACAGTATTAAAAGATTCCACCTCTCTCAGGGATGGGACAATCAGTAAATTATGGGCTGAGCATGCAATGAAATTAAACCGCTATGAATTGATAAAAATTATATCCATGAAGGATAAGCCGTCAATATGGAAGACTTCAGATCAGGATAACGGTCCCCAATTGAGCCTGAGATTCAAAAAGACCAGATCAGGAAACAATTATACCGATTTCTTCAGAATGAGAATTCAGGCCATCCGGGAGAAATAATATTCCTTTTTTCTCGTCTATATTTTATGGCTCCTTTATTAAAGGTTTAACAGATAACATTTCTTAACCTCTAAACAGCAGCCTATGAATAACTCAGAAAGGGGGATAAAGATGTCCGAAAAATTAATAACAAGGAAGGATGTAGTTTCCTTTTTTTATATCCTGTCTATATGCCTGGCCATCCTTGCCGTTGTTGTATGGATTAAACATATGGACTTCAGACTGGTGCCTGCACTTTTTTTCCTGGCCATGGGCACATTCTTTTTCGGCAAGTTTTTTGAGATGGGTGAAGAAGAGGATGAAAATGAATATGGAGATGATGACGATGATTGGTAAGATCAAACCTGGAGAGCTTATATGGATGATAAAAAAGACAGTGGAAATACGCTCGATAAAGCGTTCAAGAGGGTTAAAAAATAGATCGAACTGCTGACAAAAATGAATTTAATGCCATGGATTGTGTCTGTTTTTTTATTACTATCTATAAATTAAAATATCCAGAGAAACTTTATTTTTTGTCATATATTTTCTTATACATCATTGCATACATATCGCTTCAATCAATAATATCAATCAAGCACACGAAAATAGGTTTGGTATGTTCTTTTTTCAATATATTTATTCTTGGTCTTGTCATAGCACTCTTCGGAAAAGGTGTAAGCAGCTGGTTCATTGTCCCACTAATCTTATTATCTGGCGTCCTGTTTGTGATGTTTGGAACTGACAACGAATAAAATTAAATATGGACCAAGGCCAGGAGTTATGAGTAGAGACTTCTCGTCATATTCATTCAAGAACGATTTTGGAAAATGGATTCTACGACTTCTGTCCAACTTTCTTGTATAAGCCCCTAAAAGCGTCATAGTTCCCCTTTCACCTGAAAAAATGATAAGCCTTTATGCCATGTCATCTTCTTGTTAAATAAAATATTTGTATCAAAACCATAATAAAATAGCGAAAAAATAAATTCGACGGTTACATCCTAGAAGAATGATGGATTTTCAGTATGAATCCATTGACCTAATATGTTATTAAATCAGAAGCCGGTCAAATTTCAAGGTTCTTTTGTTGTCTTGCCAGGTTGGAAATGTGGTTGGAATTAATAATTGAACAAATTAAAAAGGGGTTAGATTTTTGTCTCTAACCCATTGATTTTATTTTGGC
>JAFGIC010000188.1 GCA_016929815.1 Deltaproteobacteria bacterium | reverse complement strand
GTGTCATGACTGCCATGCGATCAGCATGCTGAAAGGGCCTACGGGCCATATAGCAAAATGCGACTTGAATCCGAAGTGGGGAACGCCGGCCTACAAACTTCAGAACATCACTGCGCCTTTGATGAAAAAGAAGGTCGCGGTTATAGGCGGTGGTCCTGCTGGGATGAAGGCGGCCCTTGTAGCAGCCGAAAGAGGTCACGAGGTAACGCTATTCGAGAAGGATGAGGAGCTGGGAGGACTGATCAGGTTCTCGGATTACAGCAAGTGGAGATGGACCATGAAGGTCTTCAAGGATTACCTGATCCATCAGGTGGATAAGGCAGGGATCGAAGTGAAGTTAAAGACGACTGCGACACCTGAGATGATCAAGGCAGGAAAGTTTGACACTGTCCTTGTTGCGACCGGCGCAGAGGTCATTGAGTCCAAGATGAAAGGCGCAGACTCTAAAAATGTCTTCAATATCCTGACTTGCTACAGCAACAAGAAGGCCCTGGGGCAGAATGTGGTTATGATCGGGGCAGGCAAGATCGGCACAGAGGCGGCAATAGGCATTGCCAAGGATGACCATAAGATAACGGTGCTGGCGCCGGGTGATGAAATGATAGATGCCGAAGATGTAGGCCCCCACAGTGTCGGAAACCAGGAGAGGATATATAAGAACCATCCCAACTTCAAGTATTTCATGAAGACAGCGGTTAAGAGCATTACAGGAGGGAAGGTAACCTATACGGATGAAAACGGTGCTGAGAACACAATACAGGCCGACAGTATTGTAATCTGGTCCGGTCTTAAGCCGAGGATGGATGAGGCTGAGAAATTCATAGACTCGGCAGATGAGGTTCTTCTTCTGGGTGACTGCACAGGCAATGGCGGAAGGATTCACAAGGTAATACGAAGCGCGTTCTTTGTGGCGTCACAGGTCTAGGAATGCCGGAAGGCCCGGAGACATGATGACCGGAAGGTATTGGATCGCAATACACGAAGCATAAAAATAATATTTATCTAAAAAGGCAGGGCCAAAAACCCTGCCTTTTTATCTCTGCCATGATAAACGGGAATGCATGATGGACGAAAAAGATTATTTATGATGTGATGCGTGGGGGGTGTCCATTAGATGGATCTGGGTGTTATCTTTAAGGATTATCTTGAGGCACGAAGGGCCGGAGATGGTTATGCCGTTCACATATAGAAGCCAATCATTCATGATAAGATCGTCTTTAATGATATAGTTGTACATGGTTTTGTTGCCGGCGAGCGGTGTTGCCTTGAGGATTTGGTTCAGGGTGGCCTCGCGTTTGTCTTTTATATGGATCTCCATGGCACGCCATCCGGCTGCCTTTGCTGCCGTGTCGGAATGGATGTTAAAGATCACCCTCATTTGTCCTCCCTGGCCATGGGGATATCTCCAAGGTTGACGTCTTTGTCTGCCAGATCAGCATCCAGCCTCTTTTCAGCGTATCCATCCTTTTTTATTATAATAGTATAATTGTCCGGGGATAACCCGTCCACCCAGAAGTCGCCGAAGTCATCGGTCTTTATCGATATTTCCTTTTTGTTTGAGGCATTGATTATGCTCACGTCGGCGCCGATTATTACCTCATCCTCTTCAGGATCAAAGAGGGTAGCGCCGATGAATCTCTTTGGCAGACCGATGAAATATACACGCGGTTTTGTCTTCAGATCTATCTCAGAAAGCTCTGCCATGCTTATAAGTTCTTTAAGCTCTTCTTCCTCTCCAAAGGTGAACGCGCCGGTTGGACATGCGTCCGAACACCTTGTCTCATTCCAGCCCTTATCGATCAGATGGGCGCAGAAGGTGCATTTCTGTGATATGTTAAGTTCTTCATTAAACCATATGACATCTTCATAGGGGCATTCCCTTATGCAGTCCTTATGACCCCTGCATTTCAGGGGATCGATTATTACAATACCGTCCGGCCTTTTATATATGGCCTTTTCAGTGCAGGCCTTTATGCAGGGCGCCTCATCACAGTGGCGGCAGATGCTGTGCAGATAAGAGACCTTCACCTTGGGCACAGAACCCCTTACCTTATCCGTAACCTTTGTCCAGAAGTGACCGGTCATAGGCTGAGGCCTGGCTATGGGAGACCAGTCATTGCCAACGTGCTCGTCCTTGCAAGCGATTTGGCAGTTATGGCAGCCGTTGCACTTGTTTATATCTATGATTAATACCTTGCCCATTTCTAAAAAAATTTGCCTTAATCTTTCTCAGTTGTCAATGCCCTCTCCCTCACAAGTCCCGCTGCCGGGTCATAGGGCCTTTCAAATGCCTCGGGGTATCTTTTTTCCAATTCATCCAGATCAATTTTTTCAATCTCAGCCAGAAAGCCGCTTGAGACCATGCCTGCGGCATGCCTTGATGTCCTGTTATGTGGCGTAATGGTATTTATGGCGCCGCCCCTGTCAAGCTCGCCGATTATTATCGGATCCCACCTGGACCCGTGATCTATATATACCACACCCGGCCTGATCCTTTCGCTAACCAGGGCGCCTGCAAGCAGCGCGCCCCTCTCATTGAATATCTTTATGACGTCTCCGTCTTTTATGCCTCTCGCACCTGCCTCTTTTGGATTGAACCATGCGGGTTCATAGAGATAACCGTCAGGTCCTTTTACCTTGCATGTGCCTATCTCTCTGAGCCATGTCATGTCGTCGTGCTGCGAGTGGGTCCTCCATCGGGGGTGATTGGACATGACCAGCAGGGGATATCTTTCAGCCCTTTCGCATCCAAGGTCTTCCTGGTGATAATTGCCGCGAGGCACCCAGTGTGGGACAGGCGGACGCTCCCTGTCATCAGGGAAGTTCTTTGCCAACCTTTCGGAGTAGAACTCTATCTTGCCTGAAGGGGTGCTCAGGGGATTATTTTCAGGGTCTTCATAAAAGGGAGAGAGACCCGGCTTATGGTCCTCCCAGTTCTCGTCACAGGGGACCACATAATATCCCTTCCTGTTGAGCTCTTTCCAGCTTATGTCAGAGGCAGCGCCGCAGTTCTCATAGGCGGTTTTGATCCAGCCCTCCACATCCCTGCCCTGGGTAAATTCATCAAGGAGACCGAATCGTCCGGCTATCATGGAAACGATTTCAAAGTGGCTCTTAGATTCACCAAGAGGCTCTATGGCCCTGGGCTCTGGGAAGACCGCACAGAACTGTCCGCTCATTACTTCGACCCCGAAGTCATCACACTCCATTACCGTCTGCGTGGGCAGCACAAGATCGGCCATACGGCAGTCGTTCTCAAACCACGGGTGCTGGGCGAGGATGAATTCTATCTTTGGGTGTCTGAAGGCACGCGCGAAATCATTGGTGTCATTCCAGCAGGTCATCCATGAGGGGCTGTCCGTCCATATCATGTGTATCTCGGGTGCGTCTTCGAGAGGATAAGTGTAACGTATGAACTGCTGATCCGTGTAATCCCGTGAAAGGGTTGTGCCGTACCATGTTAAAGGCGGCCTCAGTATGGCGTCATGGATCATATTCTTCGGGATAAACTGACGCGGCGTGTCTGTGTATCTCCAGCCCCGTTGTACAGCCGAAATGTTAGGGATATATTTGGGCCATGGGAGGGGTATTTTTGTCTTGTGATTGTAAAGGCCCCATTCAAGCATCTTGAACTGGTGCACGCCGGGCTTTCCCAGGCCCTGCATAGCGAGGAGCATGGCCTGCAGCCTGGCAGGCTCAGTGGAATAGGGCCCGCGTATGCCCGGACCTCCGTTTCCTATGGCGATGCTGACCCTGTGTTTGCCCCAGTATCTTGCCAGGGCCTTTATCGTGTAGGACGGGACCCCTACTTTATCGGCTGCCCATTTAGGGGTTTTGGGTATTCCATCCTCAGCCCCCAGGACATATTCCTGAAATTTATCGAATCCTACAGAGTGTGTTTTAACATACTCCCGATCATAAGTTCCTTCCGTCATCCATGTGTATGCTATGGCCAGATAGAGTGCCGCGTCTGTGTTGGGGAGGACGGGGATCCATTTGTCAGCGTGTACCGATCCACCGTAATTGAGGTCTGGAGATACGTAAACCGATTTGATACCCAGGTCTGTGAACCAGTAACAGAGACGGCTTGCAAGTTGTCCGTCAAAGGCCCATGGCGTGGTCTCTGGATCGCAGCCCCAGAAGAAGACAGCGTCCGAATTTTTTGCCACATCCCAGATCACATTGGTCACAGGGTCCATAAAGCCGTTAGTCTCGCAGCCCCACACGTGCTTTGCGCCCCAGTACCATCCCTCCCAACTGTCCGTGTTTCTCGTCTGGAGTGTGTAGCCGCCCAGCAGGCTGAGTAGCCTCCTGTGTATCCCATGCGCGGCATGGACGCAGTTTGTCTCCCCGTGGCCGTCAGACTGGGAAAGTATGGCCTCCATTCCGTAACTTTCTTTTATTCTCTTGATTTCTCCGACTATGATATCCAGTGCTTCGTCCCAGGATATGCGGACATATTTGCTTATACCCCTGCTATGGGTATTTCTTTCTCCGTCAGGGTCCCAGTCCGCCCTCTTCATGGGATAAAGGACCCTGTTGGGGGAATAGATGCGGTTCTTATAGCCGAGGCTATAGGGAGGTATAAGGGACTTCATGGAAGGCTGGAAGGACTTGCCCCTGGCATTCATCTTCCAGGGCTTGAGGTCCCTGTACTCCCAGTCGTAATGAAGCGGCCTTATCCTGATGATCCTGCCCGCTTCGACCTCAACCTGAACGCTGTTGCTGTCGGCGGTCGTGGAGCAGAAACCAAGCCCTCTTATGATCTTTTTTTCACCATTGGTGTTACGTGGCGCCTTGTCATTCATTTACCTTCTTCCATGGCCTTAAAGGCCTTGAGCATCTTTATTAATTTTATATCTCTCTCCTCGCAGAGTTCAGCCTCGCTTCTGCCCTTGTAATCATAAAAACCCTTGCCTGTCTTGACACCCAGGTGCCCTGCCTTGACCAGTTCTTCAAGTTTTTTAGGCTTGTAGTCCAGGGGGGTGAGGGTGCTCTGGACATAGGGATTCGTTACATTCTTGTAGGTCAGGTCAAGGCCTCCGAAATCCATGCGCTGCACAAGCCCAAGAACCATCATACGGATTGCCAGGCCGGTCTTGGCCGCGTCATCCAGCCCCTCCGGGGTGACAATATCGTTGTCCAGGAGATAAAAGATCTCCCTGAGGGTGGCTATCTGGATGCGGGATACGACATAACCCGAGCTGAATTTGTTCATAACCAGCGGGGTCCTGCCTACTTTTTTGATCAGGTCCGCCATCAGCCGGACATTTTCAGGGTCGGTCTCCGGTCCCTTTACGATATCCACGAGAGGTATCAGCTGGGGAGGGGTGTACCAGTGGCCTATAAGGACCTTGTCGTTTCTGGATGTCTTTACGAAGTCGAAGATATTCAGAGCCGTGGTATTGCTTGCAAGGAGAGTCCTTGGAGGACAGAATCTGTCGAGCTTATTGAATATATCTATCTTCGTATCCTTGTTCTCTACAACCGTCTCAAAGGCGATGTCTGCGTCCGCTGCGCCTTCCTCAAGGGACTGTGTCATCTTTATCCTTTTCATTATTCCGGGGATATTATCGCCTGCTATGAGACCTTCGCGCGCAAAGGTGGAAAGGCTGGTCTCAAGAAGGGCGGTGGCCCTGTCAAGCGTCTCCCTTGTGCGTGAAAACAGTGCCACATCATAACCCTCGGTAGCGAATACCTGTGCCATACCGTGACCCATGGTGCCGGCGCCCACTATCAATATCTTTTTAATGTCTTCTAGCTTCATATTTACCTCTTTGATGAAAAACCTTTTAGTGAAACCTTATAACCTGTTATGAGAATTTCCTCCACTTGGGGGTAAGGGGAGGTGGGGTTACGTTATAATCTGCCTTTATCCATAACTCCCCCTGACCCCCTATTATCTTAAGAGAGGGAACAAAAATGATGTTTTTGTTGCACAACGCATTGTGTTCTCCTAATTTCATGGCATTTCTTCAAAATAAAAATTATTCTGATTCCATCAATCGGAGATATCAAGAGAAAGCTTTCAGCACTCAGGTACTGATAATCTTAAAAAGGTTTTGCTGACAGCTGAATGCTGATAGCTGAACGCATGAATCCGAAAATTAAGATTTTCGGATGAACCCTAACCTATCGCCGTCAGCCCGCCGTCAACGTACATGATCTGTCCTGTCACATTATCTGCCTCATCGGACGCCAGATATACACAGGCCGCAGCCACATCCTTGGGCTCAATGAATCTCTTGAAGAGCGTCTTTGAAAGGAGGAGTTGCAGTCTTTCAGGCGCAATGGCCTTTTTGACCATCTCAGTCATTACGACGGAAGGGCCGATAGCATTTACATTAATATTGTACTGAGCCCATTCGGCCGCGAGCATGCGGGTTATCATATCCACGGAGCCTTTTGTGGCGCCGTATGTAACATTGCCGCCATCTGTTCCGCGAATGCCTCGAACCGATGACAGGTTAATGATTTTGCCCTTCTTCTTTTCAATCATTATCTTTCCTATGACCTTGCAGGGGAGCACGACGCCCCTTACGTTAATGCGGAACAGGGAGTCCCATGTCTCCATATTGATATCGGCAGCCGGCATCTTGGCATTGATGCCCTGAGAATTGACGAGGATATCGATGGTGCCGAATTTTTTAACTACACTGTCGGCCATTTCACGAATGCTTTCCTCATTACCGACATCAACCGGCATTGCGACTGCCTCTGACCCTGCAGCCGATGTGATCCGGTCAGCTATGATCTTGGCTTTTTCAAGATTCATGTCTGCAACTATGACCTTTGCACCCTGGCCTGCCAGGGCAGTGGCGCAGGCCTCGCCAATACCGCCGGCGCCTCCAATGATAACCGTTATTTTATTGTCCAGTCTAAACATAATGCCTCCAAATGTTTTAAGATTAATTTATCTGTCATTTTCCTGAAATAAACAGTCGTGTCTGTCTTCTCAAGGCGATATCCGAGGAGAAATTCCAACCGCAAGGAGATAAGAGTTGGAATTGATGCGATGAACCCGTAAGATATCGCCTTGAGAAGACAGACAAGGACAGGGTTGTTAACCGGTCGCTTTTATCTGACCGCGCCTTCTTCCAGAATAATCCGCGCATCAACCGCAACAGCGCCTTTCCCATAGGCAATGAGCGGATTGATATCCATCTCTTTTATCTCGGGATTTTCCTCTATCATTCTCGAGACCTTAAGCAATAATTCCTCGATATACTTTATATCGACCGGCGGCTGGCCCCTGTACCCTTCCAGCAGGCGATAGGCCTTTACCTGCCTGATCATTTCTCTCGCATCCTGTCCTGTTAAAGGCACAAACCTGAATGCAACATCCTTTAGTATCTCAACCAGTGTGCCGCCCAGGCCGAACATGATCATGGGCCCGAACTGCGGGTCCTTACTCATACCTATAACTAGCTCCAGCCCTTTCTCCGTCATTTTTTGAACAGATATCCCTTCAATTACGGCGCCGGGGGCATTGTCTTTAGCGGCCTTCATGATCTCTTTATAGGCCTTTTTGATGTCGGCTTCGCTCTTCAATCCTACCCTGACACCGCCTATATCGCTTTTATGGGTGATCTGAGGAGACACTATCTTCATAACCACAGGAAATCCAATCCTGCGTGCCGCATCGATCGCATCGTCTTTTGATTTGGCCAGGACAGGCTTTGTGACCTTGATACCGTATTCTTTCATCACCCTTTTACATTGTATCTCATCCAGGACAGGTGTCGATGCAGTCTTGATTATCCCGGATAATATAGTCCTGCCCTTTGAAGGGGTTTCAGCGATCCCGGACCTTTCAGGCGCCTGCTCAAGAGAAGATGCGTCCCTGAACTCGGCGAGATGCGACAGGGCGGTGAATGCCCGATGTTCGTTCAGATAAACGGGTATATTGTTCTTGAAAAAGAAATCGCGAATCTGGCGTCTTTCTTCCTCAAGGTCAATGTTCTCGACGGTGGTTATTTCCTCGGGAAGGATTATTACAACAGGCTTGTTGAATCTCTTTTTGATATTAACAGGTATATCGAGCAATGCCTGCTGCTCTTCGCGGGAAGGGGCCGTTGTCCCTGAGAAGATCTCGCTGACTTTAATGGAGAAGAATATCCTCCTTATCACAATTACATCGGTTTGATCGCTCGAAGCGACGGTCTCAAGGATTGACTGAAACTGGCTTAAGGGAGGATGGGGGTTTCCTATGTCAAGCGGGTTCTTAATGGATGTCCCTGTCGGCGGGAGCACCTCGCGCAATTTTGCTTCAGTCTCAGGGGTCAATGGCGGCATGATCAGTCCGGCAGATTCACAGGCGTCCGCGCCCACGACTGTGCCTGCGCCGCCTCCGCTTACAAGAGAGATCCTGCGTCCGCAGCCCTGTGGCAGGCATGTAAAACCCACGTTTGTGTCTATCATTTCCTCAAGTGTCCCGGCTTTTATGGCGCGGGTCTGACGGAAGAATGCATCCCATACGGATACGGATCCGGCAAGGGAGCCGGTGTGGGAGGCTGCCGCGGCAGCCCCTATGCCGGTCAAGCCGACCTTCCAGAGAATTATCGGTTTTTTGCCTGCGTATTTTCGCGCCGTTGCAAAAAAACGCCTGCCGTCTCTTACCCCTTCCAGATAGGATGTAAAGATCTTTGTATCTTCGTCCCTCATCAGATATTCAAGGAGGTCAGCCTCGTTGAGATTGCATGCGTTTCCATAGCTTGCAACCTTGGAGTATCTGATACCTTCTCCGAATGAACGTGAGGTTATCCCCTCGGAAAGCTGTCCGCTCTGGGCAATCAATGATGTTACTCCTGACTGTTTGGGGAAACCGCCTCCAGGCACTATGGTAATCCCGCCCTTCGGGCAATAGGTGCCGAAACAATTGGGACCCATTATCCTTATGCCCTGTCCGGCTATCTTGATCAGTTCATTTTCTGTCTCGCGTCCTTCTTCGCCTGCCTCGCTGAAGCCCGCGCTTAGTATAATCGCGGCCTTTACCTCCTTTTTGACACAATCGCGAAGGATGTCAGGGGTGAAGCGGGCCGGAACACATATGGATGCCAGATCCAGCTCGTCAGGTATGTCAAGCACCGACCGATATATCTTGAAGCCCAGTACATTTTCGCCGTTATGATTTACGGCATATAATCTCCCCTTAAAGCCGAAGTCGAGGAGGGCCTGTATATAGCGGGCGCCATAGGATGTTAACGCCTCTGATACACCTACGATCGCCATGGATTTTGGGAGAAAAAAGTTGTCAAGTTCTTTGATTTTATCTTTCATTTTTGTTAAGCGAAAATTACCGTTAATTACATTAAGGTTTGGAAATAAATTTAAAAGGTATCGGCGGCCGGATATTGATTAATAACAATATCCGATCGCCGATTATCTATACGGCACTTGCGGAGGACCGAATAGATTCTTTATTAAAACGACCCCTCTTCCCATGCGACGAGGCGTACAAATCCTCCGTCCGCCATTTCGCAGCGGAAGGGTAAGGCGGCAATAATCATCCGCTTGCCTGTGACTTCGTCGATGTCGCCTCCTGCGTTCTCAACGGTTACCACACCCGCCTGCATATATATGCGGTGACAGGGCTCATAATCCGGGAACTCAATATCAGGGTTTTTACCTGTGGCCTTGCGATACGCGGTGTCGAGCCACGGCATCTGCTCCTTGAGCGGGTAATGCCACAGAGGGGAGTCGGTTGCTCCCCATGTGCCGGTGATGCCTTTGATCTTTTTCTCGTGGGTGAGCCATTTCGCGACTTCCGGACCCATGCCGGCATAGTAGTTATAATATTTGTCGTTGTTTTTTCTCCAGTAATGGTGCCAGCCGGTGTTGACGACCACCCAGTCGTTCTCGCGGATCTCGAGGCCGTCCTTTTTGCAGGCCTTATCAAAATCCTCGGGCATGAGTATCTTCCACAGTCCATCCTCAAAGCCGGTTTTCCATTTTGCCTCAAATTCATCCCTCAAATGCCTCATGTCCAGGATGACACCGGTTCCGACGCAGTATTCAAGGGGGATCTCATTGAGAGAATACCCGTTGCGCTCGCGGTCAACCTCTTCCTCATGCAGGACGTGGTTGGGTGCGTCCATGTGAGTGCCGGCATGGAGCGTACCGGTGTATGTCATGGTTCGCTTGTGGAACCGGCCCAGATACTGGCCGCGGGGGAAAATAAGATCCTGGCGCGGTCCCGGGAAAGGCCAAAGGGGTGTATCCACGCCCCAGGGCTGGCTGAGGTCATGAATTTTTGTCATCTTGTTTCTGTCGAGGTGCATCTTGCTTTTATCAAGGGGCATATAGGCCATAATATAATTCCTCCGTATAATTTAAATTAGTAATCAATTAATATCTAAAGGCATTTCCTAGTAATGCCGAGAATCTCACGTGCTTCCTGTGCCGTGGCAATTCCGCGTCCGGCCAGTTTCGCAAGCTCAACGGTGCGCTTAACAAACTGCTCATTGGTTCCTACGATCTTTTTGCCGTTTTCATCAACACCGTACATGATATTGTCCTCAAGACCGACGCGAACGCCGTCGGCGCCCATAGCCAGGGCGGCCAGAAGCATGGGCATATGGGACTTGCCGATGCCTGAGACAGACCATGTGGAACCTTCAGGGAGCATATCCACAAGAAAGGCAAGGTTTTTAACGGTGCCGTCTATGCCGCCAGGCACATCCATTATGAACTGATAGTGTGTGGGGACCTTGAGACCGTGCTTTTTTATATAGAAGGCGGTGTTGCCCATAAAGCCTGTGTCGAAGACCTCTACCTCGGGCTTGATATCATATTCAAGAACGGTCTTGCACAGCTTTTCAAGGAAACGCGGATGGTTCTCGAAAACAAAGCTGTTGGACCAGTTCAGGGTTCCGGCATCAAAGGAGCACATCTCCGGACGGAGCTTTTCAAGGTGCTGCAGGCGCTCTTCGTCGATGTAGGAGCCTCCTGATGTGGTCAGATTGATGACGACGTCAAGGTTTTCCTTTTTACAGGCAGCCCGGGTCAGTTCCACGGTCTGGGTGAACTTGTCAAGAGACATGGATTTTACGCCCTGGTCGTCACGGACATGAATGTGTACGATTGCTGCGCCGGCCTTGACAACGCGGACTACATCAGCGGCTATTTCATTGGGATGATAAGGGACACTGGGTGCCATCTCCTTTTTGGTACCTGCCCCGGAGAGGCAGCACGAGATGATTAGTTTGTTTGATTTTGCCATATTTTTCTCCTTTATTTTATCTTTTCCAATTCAATCACGCCCACGTTCAGATCCGAATATGTGACAACCGGCTTTTCAATCGCCACATAGCCCTCGTGGTGGACGCGTATCATATAGTTCTTGCTTGGTTCAAGGCCGTCAAACTCGAAATCTCCGAAGTTGTCGGTATGCGTCTCGATCATTTTTGCACCGTCGCTCAGGTACACCTTTATGTCGGGTGCGCACACATCCTTTTTATCGGACAATACGATCTCTCCCGCTATAAACCTCTTCGGAAGATCCATATATCGCACTGCGGGATTCAGTTTGAAAGCGGGATTGAGTTCCTCTGTGTTTGAGGATTTCATGAGCATTGATATTTCACTTTCCGGGTCATTGAGGTCTCCGAACACAAGGGCGCCGCTCGGACATGCCTCAACGCAGCGTGGTTGCTTCCATCCCTTATCCAGAAGGTGGGCGCAGAATGTGCATTTCTGCGGGATATTCTTTTCTTCATTCCAGTAAATAAGGCGATGAGGACAGCTTGTGAGAATGTCTTTATTGCCTTTTGCCTTTTCAGGATCAATTACTATAATCCCGTCCGGACGCCTGTAAATTGACCCGTCGGTGCATTTTTTAAGACAGGGGGCGTCCTCGCATTGAAGACAGGGGATGGGTATATAATCCACTTTTACCTTGGGCGTAGCGCCTCTTTCCTTCTCGATTATCTTCATCCATGATTTGCCTTCGGACGGCTGGGCCGCGGAATAGGGCGGATAATCGTTTCCTCCGAATTCATCCCTGCATGCCATGTAGCAGTTATAACAGCCGTTGCATTTATCTATATTTATCAGCATGCCGTATCTTTTCATTTTAGTGCTCCTCCCATTTGACAATCTCGATAAGACACGAACCGGGCGCCATGCCGGGTGCGTGCCTTGAAAGCATCCTTGACGATGTCAGGATGTTTACGCAGCCTCCGCGGTCAATTGAATTCGCTTTGCCTGGCTCCAGCGGGTCATAACTGGCGGATGAGGCGTAACTGTGGACTATGCCGGGCAGAACCCTCTCCGTAATGACTGCAATGCACAGGACAGCGCCTCGGTCGTTATAGAGTTTGATGATGTCCTCGTTTTTGATGCCCCTTTTTGCGGCATCCGTGGGATGGACGCGGGCAGGCCACCAGGCGTATCCGTCTTTAATTATCCTGTGAGTCGGTATCTCGTTAAGCCATTTTGTATGTTTATCATAATGCGTATGAAACGAGAAACGCGGGTGCGGGCTTACAAGCTGCAATGGATACTTCTTGTAAAGCTCGCTTCTGTATCCCTCCCAGCTCGGTATATGATGCGGAATCGGCGGACGTTCGTCATCGTCCGGAAAATTTTTCAAAAGGCTCTGCGACAAAAACTCTATCTTGCCGCTGTAGGTGCCGTATTCATCAGCCTTGTCGGTACCGCGTTTCTTATTAAGCGGGTCCGGCGTGTCACAGGGACGTCCTTCATAGAACCAGCGGAATGCCGGGGTCGGCTTGTAATCTTCCTCAGCGTTGATGATAAAATATCCCTTTTTGTCAAATTCCTCCCAGCTGATGAATTTGGGGAGGTCGGATATCTCAAAATATTTTTTGGCCCAGTCAATATCGGTCTTGCCCTCGGTGTATCTTTCCTTCATGCCCAGTTTTTCGGACAGAAGGGTGAAGATTTCATAATCAGGTTTGGATTCCCAGAGGGTTTCTATGCATTTTTTCTGGCGTACGATGACCCTGAAATTGTTACCTATGAACCCGTGTATGCTGTAGCCGCCCGCCGAGGCGAATTCACTTATGTCTTCACGTTCGAGGCTTGTACATGCCGGAAGTATTATATCGGCGAATCCTGTTTCTCCGCCCCACCAGACATCCTGGTTGACCACAAATTCGAGTTTGGGGCTCTGGTACATCCTTACCCATTTGCTTGTATCGATCATTGTGCCGATGAAGCTGCCGCCGTACCGGTAGAACATCCTGACCTCGGGGTATCCTTTCATAGGGTAGGTATAGTGGATGAACTGCTGATCAATGGACTGGCCGCAGAATCCTTCGCCGTCCCATTCGACAGGAGGGCTTAATATAGCCTCAGGCAATGTCAGTCTGTAAAGACGCTGTTTTGTCGGGTTTATCATTTTATGGTCTGCCGCTCGCGAAATGCCCATCCTTGAATCAGGGTCGGCATATCCCGGAAAGTAAACGCTGGTATTCGACGGGCAGCCCATTGTGGTTCCCCAGATGCTTACTCCGGGTTTCCCAAGTCCCTGCATAGTCTGGAGAAGTATCATCATCCTTGCCCATTCCGTGGCATAGGCCTGCCTGCATGCGCTACCCTCACCGCCTCTTGTGCCTGCGGAGAGCATTGTGCGTTTGGACGCCCATTCCCTTGCGAGCGCCCTTATCTTTCTGGCCGGGATGCCCGACTCTTCAGCCGCCCATTCGGGGGTCTTGGGTCTTCCGTCGTCTTTTCCCAGAATGTGGTTTTTAAATTCTTCAAATCCAATGGTACTTTTAGTGACAAATTCCTTGTCATAGGTATCGTCGGTTATCCATACATAGGCTATTGCCTGCGCAACGGCTGTCCCGGAATCCGGCCTTAGGGGAAGCCATGTGCCGTCCATGTGGGCGGCGGTATAATTGAAATAAGGATCCAGAAATACCATCTTGACGCCTTTTTCCTTCAGCCATTGCCTCCATATTACGGAATCCTGGCCCGAATAGATTGCCCTTGTGGTATCGGGGTCATTGGACCAGAGCACGATCATCTCCGTATTTTTAAGTGCATCCTGCAGGAGGTCGTATTGTTCGGGCATCCCGAGCCGCCAGAAAAAGCCCCATGTGTGCGGGGCGCCCCAGTGCCAGCCCTCCCAACTGTCC
>JAFGIC010000187.1 GCA_016929815.1 Deltaproteobacteria bacterium | reverse complement strand
TGTATGGAATTGTTCATAAACATCTCTCCTGTGGCCAACATAATATATCCGGATAGTATTATCCTCTTCCAAAAATTTATATATGATACGATATCTTTTTAATTTGTAAGACTTGAAACCGGATAATTCCTCCTGAAGATCGCCGCCTGAATCAGGGGCTTGAGCCAACACTTTGATACCTTCTTTGATCATTTTTTTGTTCTCTGGTGGCAATAGGGCAAATAATCGGGCAGCTTCAGGAGTGAATTTAATGGCGGCTTTTCCCACTTTTATAATACCTCATCGATATCGATCCACATTCCATTTTCTGCTTCTTTTATCGATTTTTTTATGGACTTCATTGCCTTTTCATCGGCAAGAATATCGAGTGTCTCTATAAGACCGTCAAATTTTTTCATGCTTATCAAAACGGCTTCTGGAACGCCATTTTTGGTAATGGCAATAGTATCATCACTATCTTTGACGTTTCTGATCAATTCCAATAATTCGCTTTTGGCCTTGGTGACAGGGATATATTGTTGTATGTTTTGCATAACCTGATCTCCTTTCTAAAGATTGCATGACCATTATAATGGCTATAATTATTTTGTCAAGGAAAGACTGATTATGCTGGAAACCTGCGCGACAGGGGCTAGGAAGCTAGCCCTTCGACAGGCTCAGGACAGGGAGGACAGAGGTCGGAGGATGGAAGTGGGAGAGCGGAGATCGTAAGCCAGTTGTCAGTGGTCCGTTGTAAAGGTAAGGTTGTAGTTGAGCGTCAGGGAAAAGGCGATCATGAAATATAGTTCAGACCAATTAGGCCTGTTGTTTATAATTAAGTATGCCGTCAAGAGAAAAATATCTTGAAATGCTTGAACGTATTTAAATTATTTGAGTTCATCCGATTGTAGTCCAATATTGATGTTTCCATCAAGAAAAATGAAAATATGCTTATGTATGCTGATGATTGCATTAGCGGCTGCGATAGGTATCTATGGATTTTTTATAGAGCCTTATAATATTGAAGTCCGTGAACTCAGGATGGATGATAGTGTATTAGGTAATGAGCTTAAGGGAGTGACCGCTGTCCATTTATCGGACATCCACATGTCCGGGATGGGGAGAAGGGAAAAGGCGGTCATCAAGGCCATCGATTATATAAAGCCGGACCTGATATTTCTGACAGGTGATTATGTGGAATGGAAGGGTGATTACGAAGCTGCATTGGATTTTCTGTCGCAGTTGAAGGCGGAAAACGGTGTTTATGCGGTTATGGGTGATTATGATTACAGCAATTCAAGAAAGAGCTGCCTGTTCTGTCACAAAGAGGGGACCGGAGAACCTGCAAACAGGCATAATATTCGGTTCCTCAGAAATTCATCGGAGTTGGTTAGCGCTGATAACGGTTCAATTCCCATATATGGAATAGATAACACGGACAGTGAAGCGGATGAAAATACAAAGGTAACGGTAGAAACGCCTGCTATAGTATTGAGCCACAGTCCTATGGAATTTGATATGGTTGATAATGACAGTGAAGTGCTGATGCTTTCCGGGGATACACATGGCGGGCAAATACCTCTTCCTGGCTGGTTATGGGGGCTTATTGGTTATGAAAAAAACGCAAGATATAATCAAGGGTTGTATAGAGAAGGGAAAAAGATGATGTATGTGAGCAGGGGTATAGGGACGAGCCATATACCTTTCAGGCTGTTCAGGAGGCCTGAGGTTGTAGTGATTCGGTTTTAATTTAGCCACCCCAGTGAAATAAGTTCCACATTTCACGGGGCAAGCAGACCCACATGGAAATACACAGACAATTAATTAGACAGGATTTACATGATTGTATAAAAAAGTCAAAGATGAGAATATTAGACAGGCCCGCCCTGGCACGACTTTGTTGGTTAGCAAACATAAATCCTGATACATCTACTTAATAAACCAGGGCTGACTTGTTTTGAAGAATCGGTCTGGGCCAGGGCTCAACTGTTCGACATGCTCACCGTCCTGAGTCCCTCGACATTTCTCAGGACCATGAGCTAGTCGAATGGCAAAGTCGAAGGACAGGATAAACATGATGTTTTATAATAAAAAAGAAAAATCATGAAAATCATGTAAATCCTGTCATATAGGCATTTTATTTTTATGTAATGTTTAAATATATCTTTTCAATATTAGTTCTTCTTGTGATGGGGTGTCATGGGCCTGTTCAGGAGGAGCTTGTTCTTTTTGACTTTGAATCGGACAATGAGCTGGACAGATTTCACTGGAAATGCCGTACACTGTTAAGCCTTTCCGAAGATCATGCTACCCATGGCAATCGCTCTCTCATGCTCGAACTTTATCCTTCCGGGTATCCGGGCATGTCGCCTTTGCTAAAAGATAAAGACTGGCGGGCCTATGAATCGCTCAACCTTGATATCTACAATCCGGAAGAGAAGGAGATGAAAATAGTTGTCAGGATAGATGACAGGGGAGATGCTCCTGATTACGATGACCGGTATAATCACAGTTTTGTCCTGATGCCGGGATCAAACCGGATCAATATCCCTCTCAATACACTTGTTACATCAGGTACAAAGAGAAATCTTGATCTGAAGGATATCCAGGCACTTGTGATATTTATGGTGAATCCATTGGAGAAGCACAGGGTGTTTATTGATTATGTAAGACTGCAAGGCTAGAAAGCAGTCTTTGTGTTACTTGGGTTGCTTGGGTTGAAACGGCTGGAAGGCTGATAAAGATAGAAAACAGAAGACAGAATGAAACGAAACGGTGAGAGGGAGAAACGGGTATAAGGCCAAGAGGCCAGATGCCAGTCGACTGAGGACGGAAGGCATCCACCTTCGCTGAAGCTACGGGGGACGGGATCCTGGGATGACGGAAAAGTGGGTTATGCAAAGGTCTCGCGGCTTTTCTATGCTGCTTTCCCTTCTAATTATACCTAGTGTTCATCCGAAAACACCAATTTTCGGATTCACGCTGTCAGCCGTCAGCTCTCAGCTGTAAGCAAAACCTTTTTAATTCAATAATTTAGCTAAATGCTAATCGCTGAACGCTGAAAGCTCCATCCATAAATGCCTTCTTTATGGATGGACACTACCTACAAATAATGGGCGAAATTATTAATTTTTAACTCGACAAATCCGATAGATCTAATAAACTTAAGTAATTCAATAAACGAGACAAACCCAATAAGCATGCGCAACACAATAAACCCGAGTAACTCAAGTAACCAAATATATTTTCAGAGGAGGTCATTGAAATTGGCGAATAAAATTGAATACTCAGTAAGTCCGGCAGGGGAGAAATTTGCGATACCTAATGAAGAGGATTACAGAAAGGAATATGAGAGGCTTGTAAAACTTACGGATGAGCACAGGAAGCAGGGCCACGAGATAGTGGTGGTCATGGGCCTGGGTTTTGTGGGGGCTGTAATGGCCGGGGTTGTTGCCGATTCCGTGGATAAAAAGACCGGGAAACCTGGCAAGTTTGTAATAGGCATGCAGAGACCCAGCACAAGAAGCTTCTGGAAGATCCCCCTTTTCAACCGGGGGGTATCTCCTGTAAAGGCTGAGGACCCTGAGGTCGATCCGATGATAGAACGGTGCGTGAATGAAAAAAAGACTATGATAGCCACCTACACCTATGACGCGCTCAGTCTTGCTGATGTGCTTGTGATCGATGTGCAGTGCGATTTCATGAAACAGGAACTGGGAAACCTGAGGAGCGGCCACGCGGAGATGAGCGCCCTTGAGGAGAGCTTCAAGATAATCGGCGAGAAGATAGATCCGAAATGCCTTGTGCTTATTGAAACAACCGTACCGCCAGGGACAACTGAATATGTGGCCTACCCGCATATTAAAAAGGCCTTCAGGAAGAGGGGAATCAAGGAGGAGCCGCTGCTG
>JAFGIC010000186.1 GCA_016929815.1 Deltaproteobacteria bacterium | reverse complement strand
CCATGATACGGTCACATCAACCGTTTTGGTTTGATTGATAATGGCATCATTCTCCACGGTCCAGCTGATATTGTAATTGCCTACAGGATTGCCTATGTGGCTTTCTCCAACGCCCGTTTCCGTAAGACGGTCATCATGATACGGCAGGTCCATCAGGCTTTCTATCTGTGCCATGGCTATGTTGGTTGCCTCGGATGTGCCCCAGGCAAAGGCATTGCCTCTGATGGAAGAGGCCTGCATGGCGGCAACGGCCAGGATGCCGACCGTAAGAATAGAAACGGCAAAAATTACCTCCAGCAATGTGAAACCATTATTGGTATTTATCTTTTCCATTTCTTCCCCTTCTGCATTACATGTTATTTAAGTCCGACGTTCCTGCATTTTATCTGGGCGGTCAGAAGCTCACGGCGAAAACTGTCATTCTTAGGATACCCATCCACAGTATAGATTTTAGAAGCGCCTGATGTTCCGTAAGGTATAATAAATGCCTGGATGTCGGTATATTTTGGGTCCGGGCTTTCGCTCCTTGCAATAATGGCTATCTGCACCGAGACAATATCATCGCTGTCCGTGGTCACGGCCCCTGTTGTATCAAGGCAGAATAATTTGAGAAACTCGATATCTTCAGCAATAGTTTGAACCGTTTCATCCGACGTTCCCTTTCCGGTCGTTCTTCTCAGGTCTGTGTCCGAAAGCGCATAGGTGATGTATTCCTTGTTTTGGAAAATCCCATCCGGCTCGTTTGTATCATCAGCCTCATTATAGATATCTTCATAAAAACTCAGCGCGCTGGATGATCCTGTTTTATCACCATTGGTTATTGTTATTGAGCTGTATTCACCCGTCTTATCAGGGTCCAGACCCGCCATGCGTATCTCCCTCTCCATAAAAAACATGGCCGCCCTGAGGTTCTGGTGTATAGTTACCACCTGTTCCTGGACCTCATGTGATCTCTGCTGTGAATAATATGCGGAATATATGCCGGCCATCACAATGCCGCTGATGGCAACAGCCACTAGGATCTCAATAAGCGTAAAGCCCTTTTCGAAATCCTTTATCTTTGAACTTTTAAATACCATATTCATTTTCCTTTACTCCCATATCGATCCGTTATCTTGTCATTCGCAAAAATATCATGGAGACTGAATATCTATTCCCATTCGCCCGTTGAATCGTTCCACTTTTTCATCACGATAATGCCTGTTATCCCTGCTGTCCCTACGGCATAGGCTGTTCCCTTGTTATTTTCAATATAGGCATACCCCATGCCGCTCCCGAGGCCCCTTGGGGTAAAAGACATTTTATTATACTGGTAGCTTACACCATCATCAGGCAGCTCACCCCCTGATGTGGTAGCGTTTATCATTGCCTTTCCTCCACCGAAACCAATGCCTCCGCCCTTGTCATAATCAAGGAAACTGATACTTCTCTCTATTGTCCCGTCAGGGCTGACTATGCTGTATGCCCCATTTTCACCGGCATTAAAGATCACCCTGTAATTGCCGCTATTTTTCAGGGACATCATCCTTGCCAGTTGCATATTGGAATAAAGGTCGCGGGCCGCGCTTTTCAGTCTGTATTCGGGAAGCCAGGAGGAAAAGGCCGGAACAGCTATGGAGCAAAGAATTCCAAATATGGAAAGGGTTATCACAAGCTCCGTAAGGGTAAAGCCTCTGATGCTGCTGTTTCGGTGATCGTCGGATGACATGGCACTCCCTTCTAAAGGTGGTAATTTATAAACCGTATTGCCTGAAAGGCAAGACTCGTGCCAGAAAAATATATCGAAATAACAGCCTGTTACAAATTCATTTCCTGTTGATGTCCCCTAATTTGTGCATTGGTGCAAAATTTATTGTGCTGTTAGATTTTATGATAGGCTAAAGACAGGCTGGCGCTATATAGCATAAAAAGGGGACAGCATTTGTAAAATACACTGTCCCCTGGTAAAGGTTTACTATAATTCAATGGGTTATATAATCAAGGTTTTTCTCCTTGCATGGAGTTATTGCGTCCTATTCGGGCAATTCTTCTTCTTTTTTGATTTTTACAATTATCTCCAGGGCCATGAGTTGCCCTTTCGTGCGAACATATTGTATGTCGGCCATAAAGGACTTCTTGATATCTGTAAACTTTATCTTTTCCGCATCCTGGTTATAGATCTCAGCGTCTTCCGAGACAATAAACTTGCCGTAATCGGTCGTCAGGTAATTGTCCCCCCTATACCTGACCTCGTCATATCCTGTCCTCCCGGCGTCCCCAAGTGTTTTCCCTCCTCCATAGGAGGGGGCCGCAACTGCGAGAAAGATAAGCACTGTTGCCGTCAAGAGGTAAAATAATTTTTTAATGTTTATTCCTGTTGTTTTCATATCATTTCTCCTTCCTGTTATTTCTCCATCCAGGATCTAAGTCCGCTTTTCACATTAAACGCTGTTTCAAGCTCCTGTTCAACAATAGTACCAGAGCTTGTCTGGATAAAGCCTTTTGCCCCCTCCTCCGAGCCTACATGAACGCCCACACTGGAGGCCATCCCCAAACCAAGGCCTGTCTTATCCAGCATCTGCGTTGCCACCACCTCTTCGCCTGAAACTAATTCATAGGTCTCCAGTCCTGCTTTATAATAAGCTGTCCCTGTCTCATAATACTGGCCATAGAGATAGCTGTTGCCCCCATAACCGCAGATGTCGGCATTAGGCACATATGAAGGCGTGAATACAATACCGCCCAGTATTGTAAACTTGGTGGTAATACGCTCTCCGGTTATGGTAAGGCTCCTTATCCAGCCGTCCTCTGCGCGGGCGGCAGCGAGAAGATCATACCAGTTCCCATAGGGCGAGGCGGTAAACTCGCTATAATCCAGAAGCCCATCTCCATCGAGGTCCAGATATACGGTCCCATCGCTCAGGACCAGATAGGGGTCCGAATCCAGGAGGTCAGACATTAAGAGTTCCTTATAAACCGTATAATCATGGTAGTAACTCGCCTGGTTTACATTATAAAAGGGATCTTTAACACCGAACATATACTGCTGATCAATATTGGTCTTATCATCCAGGCTGAAATAACGCCCTGATCCCACAAAAATCCACACATTATCAAAGGTGTCCATACTGAGTGAAACCGATGAAGTGATCGGCCGTGTGGCATCCAGCAGGGGGACAAGCTGCCATGCCTGGTTCATGCCCGATGCCAGAGGATTATTCGAATAATTGGCGTAATTATGACTAGTATTATCCCCGTCATAGTCCCCTCCGGAATCAACCCATGGAATGACCATCTTGTACAGCTTCCCGCGCCAGGGCACTGTTTCACTAGAATCATAATATGCCTCTCCGAAATATACGGCGTCAACATTATAATCCAGGCCCACATCAACGGATACGGGCGAGTTCATAAATGCGTTGATCTCTGATGTCGCAAAAAGCCAATCCACTCCTGAAGAAGACTGGTATGGTTCCCCTGTTGACAGGTCCACGACAAATACATGGCCGCTCTTTGTGCTTGTGCCGTCATATTCGCTCGGACCGGAACCGAAGACTGCAAACCATTTTTCTTCAACACCTAGGCCAACCTTTATAACTGCGGGGAACGATGTAGTCAGTTCCAGATCGTCATAGGATCTCTCCCACAATACATCCGGGTCCCTAGGATCGGTAATGTCAAGGAGCGTATAGGAGGAAGAAAATGTCCTTGTCGTGTCGCTAGTTCCGCTGTCATAATCAAAATCACCTGTCGCAGAGATCGCCTTGCCGCCAAGATTCAGGCCAAGGAGAAGGAGGGTCTTCCATGTATCGGGTATGCCATTATCATCAGTGTCTATCCTGGCGTCAAACACCTTGGGCTTCAGGTCAACATAAAAGACATGAGTATAATCAGGGTCAGCCAGCCACTTTAGATGAGGAAGAAGTGCCTGGGGTATATAGGCCCAGAGTTCATCACCGAATGTCTCAGTGGCACCGTCAGGCATTTCATACTTCTTTGTATCGGGATCATACACGCCCGATGTAAATGCATGAAGCATCCCGTCATTAGCCCCCACATAGATGACCGTTTCCCTGTTCAGATTGTTTTTATAATAGGTTCCATAATATTCATCACCGTATATAATATGGTAGTTATCCATGGGTTTTGAAACGGAGACAGGCGTTGAATGAATAATATCCCCCAGTTTCCAGACCTTGTTGTCAAGGGTTCTTGTCCTGAACTCTGTTATATCCGTGCCTCTTATATAATTGACAATGTTCTGTGCACGTAGGTCTTCATCGGACCCGATCTCGCTCCAGGATGAATCCTTTACCCCCAGATAGGGCATTATACTGGATGAATAGGCAATGGAAAAATCAGTAATCTCCCCTTCATCAACAACATCGTCATCGTCCGTGTCCAGATAGGTAAATATATCTCTATTATCGGGATTTCGCTCCGACAACTGCCTTGCCCCTTCCCAGATGGGGGTAATATCGTCGATCTCCAGCTCCTCATCGATACTTTCCACAGTTATATCGGGATAAGGCACATCTTCGCTCACATACCACAGGTTCACCTTTGTATCGCCGGTTGCATCATCTGTAAAATAGCTTATTATATTGTCTTCAGACACATCAAGGGTTTGATTCTGATTTGTATCCTCCCTGAGATTTCCCATGGCATCCACCCACAGAGACTGGATAAAACCTCCCCAGGTGATCTCATCCAGGCCGCTGGGAATGACTGGTTTGAAATATGCCTGGATCAGGTTGCCCTCACCCTCGCTGGAGGTTGCAAGCACCGACACGGCAGTACCAGAGGCTGCCCTCTTAAGGATATCGTTGATAGCTGAAAGCAGTTCCGTCTCAAGGACATAGCCGTCTGCAGCTTTATAGAATGTGTCAGGGACTCCGTCATTATCCTCATCCCATTCCGATACAAGATCAGGCTTAGGCATATAACCCGTCTCCTCGGTAGCATTTTTATCAATAAATCCGCCATTTATTGCGGTGTCTTTTAAAAGGCTTACAGCGTTCTCATCATCATCAAAGGCCAGGACCGCGTACACAGTCAGGTTCTGAATGCCTTCGAGATCGCTCTTTCCGAGTGTAGGGCTTCTAAGGTCATTTATGTGGGCGTAATAGGCAATGTCATCCAGATAATCGCTTCCGCTGCCGGAATAAAATGTCGAATCGTTTCCATCCCCGTCATAGTCCTGGAGATATGAAGGCACGCTTAAATCGCTTGTGGATGCCCCGTCGGTCAAAAGCAGGAAATAGGATTTCGCGCAGGCAACCTCCGTATAGGTCCCATCCGTGTTATGAAGATAATAGGGATCATACTGATGGCTGCTCGATGAATAAAGGGTGCATCCGCTTTCATAATTGCTCGCGCCGGACTCAACGCCCTGCTGCATGAAATGGCGCACACCGGTATAAAATGTTTCAGCCAGGGGTGTCGAAGTGCTGCCCACTTCATCGGAAAGGCTCTGCACTACGGTTGATATATTCGTACCCACCCGGTTGAGGACCTCTCCGCCGTTATATGAGGTATTGGAATTAAACATTATGTTCCCCCACCTGGCCTTGTCCCCTATCCTCTGAAGGATACCTACAAGCTCGCCATATTCAAACTCAGTAGTGTCGTAGTCAGGCTGCTTAAGGATGTCCAGCTTGAATTTTGTATAACTATCCCAACTAGTACCGGTTGGAAGTGCAGCTGTTGGATTGGATGTGTTCAGATACAGATAGCCCCCCCTGACGCCAAAATAGGTATTATCAGGATAGGGTGATACACCGGTTGTCCCGGCGGAAAATTCCTTTTGATAATACCTGGTTGTCTGTGCCGGGTCTTCACCGGAGACTATAATGGCATGATCAGTATCTTCCGAGGCCTTTCCCCCTATAAGGACCTTTTTCAAGACATCGATCCTCCTCATGCACAACCAGTTCATCCAGTTGCCGTCCCATAACCCACCTGATTCAATTGCAGCGCTGTCCAGCGTTGTCGTGGCGCTGTCGCTTAGTCTTATTACGGTCCAGACACCGTTGGAATAGCTTACCTTCTTATACGCGTGTTCAAACCTGTTTAAGGAGTCCGTGGTATTGTAGGTATAAAAATATTCAGGATTGAAGTAGCCGTAATACCTCTCCGCAACTACTGTGGTTTCAGCCGCTTCCTCATATTCCACGTATAGGGTAGGAGCTGAGTTTGTGCTGGTATCATAGGAATAGGCGCGCCTGTAGGAGCCCGAATCCCATGTTATCTTAAACGCTAAGGTCTTTTCCGAGGTGGTTCCCCCCCAATCCGTATCGTTTACAAACTCCTGGACAATATCACTCAAGTCGGGGCTGTTATAATAATTTCCACTTGACCATGAACTATCTAAGGGCCATGAAACCGACGCAACGGTTGTTGACCTGCCGGAGATATCGCCATTGACGGCTGTAAATGTATCAGGATTATCATCGGTATTGTCAACAAGGCCTTTAATTGTCATGGAGGCGGCATTGGAATAGGGCCCGCCATAGGCCCTGAATTTAATATATGCATTGGTAATGTTCACGCCCTGGGGGATATCCAGCCCCGTAAACCGCAGGCCGGTTGTATAGGTATATGTGGTAGTTATCCTATTGGGCCATCGACCAGTAGTCGTGGTCCTGCGACCTATATCCACAGTGGCGCCATCGATAGTAATACTCGTCGTTGTTCCCCCGCTTGATACCTCGGTTATCAATTCCTGCGCATCATCAGAGGAAAGGCTGACGGTCTTCTGTATTGTAGTCCTGTTGGCGGTGCTGTATCCCTCTCCTCCATAGCTGTCATCGGTGACAAGGCCACCGCCATACTGCGGATCTTTCCCATAGGCCGCAAAATTCATGCTCCCTGAGTTATCCAGCATTATCATAATATTTGGAGGCACGGCAGTGGTCTGGAATATGGGATAGGATGTGTATGTGCTCATTGTTGGTTCATCGCACAGGCCTTTCCCGCCCGGCATGAAATTGATCATTAAAACAAAAAAGAATATTATTAGGCTGAATTTTCTCATTATAGACCTCCTGCAACGCCGACCACCTTCCTGTAACCGGCGACTATGTTTGACTGGGAATTAGAAGGGCCTTCCCCTAAAGAATCGATATCATAAAAGATCGCCACCCCGCCCCCGGCGGCGCCGCCTCCGACGCCTTCAGCCCCTGAACCGAATTCAACTCCGCCACCGGCCAGGATCTCGGTGCCTGTCCGTTCGATATCGGCGCTTGCTGTGGTATTGCTGCCGAATGTAAAGGTAACATCATCACGAGGGTCTCCGCCATCATATGGATCATACCCCATGATCTGCCTGAGCAGGGGATCCGTGACGCCTCCTACCTCCGCGTATTCGACGTCAGCTAAGGTCGGCTGTGTCTGGCTGTCAATGATGGCGGAAATCAGCTTGGCGCTTGTCGGCACCCCGCTGTCCGCGGTGTAAAACGCGATCTTCTGGACTTTTTCATTGCCTGCTATCTGGGTTTCAATATTGGTTGTAGTAGTGGCGGATATGCCTATTATGGTAAGTAGCACCAGTATTACAAGGGCCACTACCATCACAGACCCCTGTTCGCCTGAATTATCTTTTGAACAAAATAGTATCATTTTATTGCCTCGCTTATTACTAGATCACATGCCCGATAACAAAGGACATTACGACATTTCTGCTCGCGCCATGGTCGGTCCATGCTACGGTTACATCAACCGTTTTCGTCTGATCAATAATGGCATCATCCTCCACGGTCCAGCTGATATCGTAATTGCCTACACTACCGCCACTGTGGCTTACTTCGTCCAAGTCCTCAAGAAGATCGTCATTATACGGCAGGTCCATCAGGTTTTCTATCTGGGCCATGGCTATGTTTGTTGCCTCGGATGTCCCCCAGGCAAAGGCATTGCCCCTGATGGAAGAGGCCTGCATGGCGGCAACGGCCAGAATGCCTACCGTGAGTATAGAGACGGCAAAAATCACCTCCAGCAATGTGAAACCCTGATTGGCTTTTATCTTTTCCATTTCTTCCCCTCTTCATTACATGTTATTCAAGGCCGATATTCCTGCACTTCACCTGGGCGGTCAGAAGCTCACGGCGGTAATGATCTGTAAACGTTCCAATGGTGTCGCCTTGCATATTTAAAAATGTCTGACTACCGGAATACTTGGGATCAGGCCTTTCGCTTCTTGCCACTATGGCTATCTGGACTGACGCAATGTCATCAATATCTGTAACCGGGTCGGCTATCACTGAACCGTCTGCGTCGAGATAGACAAAATTGAGCGCCTCAATATCTTTGGCTATTGTTTGAGGCATGGGGTCTCCGGTATCTTTATTGATTGTTGATCTCCTCAGATTATTGTCCTCAAGGTAATAGGTG
>JAFGIC010000185.1 GCA_016929815.1 Deltaproteobacteria bacterium | reverse complement strand
GTTGTGGACAGCCTGATACCGGAATACGGTGGAAACCTTTTTAATCTTTATGGGTATGAAGATCGCATCAAGATAAATATTGCTGATGTTCGGGATGAATTCAGTATGGCCCGTCTAATTCAGGATCGGGACTACCTGTTTAATTTAGCCGGTCAAACAAGCCATATGGACTCCATGCATAATCCTTACGTAGACCTTGATATTAATTGCAGGGCACAATTATTTATCCTTGAGGCGTGTAGGAAGCACAACCCCCGCATCAAAGTTATATACGCCAGTACGAGGCAGATATATGGCAAACCTAAATCTCTGCCGGTAAATGAAGAGCACATCCTGCGCCCCACTGATGTAAACGGCATAAATAAAATGGCCGGAGAATTGTTCCACATTCTCTACAACGATGTATATAACATAAAGTCCTGTGCACTCCGTCTTACCAATACCTATGGTCCCCGAATGCGTATAAAGGACGCCAGACAGACTTTTTTAGGCATATGGATCAAGTGTCTTATCGAAAACAAACCCATTGATGTATGGGGAGATGGTGAGCAAGTCAGGGATTTTAATTATGTAGAAGATGTCATAACCGCTATGTTATCGTCCGCCCTTAGAGAAGAGACTAATGGTCAAGTCTATAACCTCGGGAGTCCTGAGCATATCAATTTAAAGGATCTGGCTATGATGATGATAAGGATCCATGGTCGCGGAAATTTTCAATTCATTCCATTTCCAAAAGATCATAAGAGCATTGACATCGGTGACTATTATTCCAATTATGATAAGATTAATAGGGCAATTAACTGGAGTCCGACAACCTCCTTGGAGGAGGGATTATCCAAGACCATAGAATATTACAACCAGCATTTTGGTCATTACCAATGATCCCGCAAAATAACCCCCTCGCAAATTACCTTAATTATAAGCAGGAGATTGATGAGGCCGTCCAAAGGGTTATGGCGAGTGGAAGCTATATACTGGGCGAGGAAACCTCTGTCTTAGAGCAGCAATTTGCTGATTATATCGGTGTAAAATATGCTGTAGGCGTAGGGAGCGGGACCGAAGCCCTGCATCTGGCATTGCGGGCATTCGGTATCGGGAAGGAGGATGAAGTTATCACGGTCTCCCACACGGCTTTGGCTACAGTAGCGGCTATTGAAATGTGTGGTGCCATACCGGTACTCGTTGACATTGACCCTGTCTCCTATACCATCAGTCCGAATGAAGCAGAAAATGCCATATCTGATCGTACAAAGGCTATCGTGCCTGTTCACCTCTATGGTCAGCCTGCTGACTTACAACCTCTGATTGATCTGACAAGGCGCCTCAACCTTTACCTGATAGAGGACTGCGCTCAGTCTCACGGGGCAATGTACCGGGCGGAAAAGGTCGGGGCATTTGGGAATGCGGCTATATTTAGTTTCTATCCTACAAAAAATCTGGGCTGTCTTGGAGACGGGGGCATCGTCACAACCGACAGTCCTGATATCCATGACAGGTTAATATCCTTGCGCCAGTACGGGTGGGACAGTAAACGTGTCAGCCAAATGGCCGGGTACAATTCAAGGCTGGACGAACTTCAGGCTGCCATACTCAGGGTCAAATTGAAATACCTTGATGCTGATAATAAAAAACGTATTATTATAGCGGAAAATTATAATACCCGGTTGAATTCAGTGCCCCTTCATCTTCCGGTAAAGGCATCTTCCACCTCCCATGTATACCACCAATATGTCATTGGCTGCAAAAGCAGATCGTTCCGTGACGGTCTTATGGGATATTTATCCTCAAAAAATATCCAAAGCGCAATCCATTACCCTGTTCCGGTCCATCTTCAACCCGCTTATGAGAATCGTATCGTAACAGGGCGCAGGCTATTGAATACTGAAAAGGCCTCGGATACTATTTTATCTCTGCCAATGTTCCCTGAATTGACAGATAAAGATATTAACAGGGTAACGGATACTATAAAAGAATTCTTTGCAGGGAATAGGAACTAATATGCTCCCCGGGATACCTCCTCAGATCCTTGAACCCTATAGGCCCATATCTTTCAGGGAATCATTTTATCTACGGGCCAGATGGCGTCTTTGTCCATACGGGCTTATTGATTCTTTACTGCCTGATTCGGGCAATATCCTCGACTTCGGATGCGGTTATGGACTTCTGTCGAACTATCTGATCTCCAGCGCGCCTTTTAGGACGGTCACTGGTATTGATATCAACGGCAATCGGATTCGAACAGCTAAACGTTCCGTGAAAGACCGGAAGAATATATCTTTTCATTGCACGTCAATTGACAGACTTGAAACTGCCCGATATGATTCAGTAGTCATGACAGATGTCCTGCATCACATCAACGATGCCAATCTCAATCTGCTGTTAGAGATTCTAAGTTCATCTCTAAAAAATAAAGGTACGCTTGTTATTCTGGATGTAGACAGAAAACCCTTTTTGAAATTCTGCATTACCTATCTTATTGATACTGTTCTCAACCCTTCTGATCGATTATATTACCGTTCTGCCAAAGGGCTTCAAGACATTTTCAATAAATATCCTTTTATTCAGCGTAAGCTCTTTCGTGCTGACCGTGGACTTCCTCTTTCGGACATTATATTTCTTCTCGAAAGAATTTTCTGATATACATGACAAACCCGATGCGGAGAGATAATGGACCCTGATGAATACAAGCTAATGTACGAAGTCGAGGAATCACATTGGTGGTATCATGGTATGGCTGAGGTCACCCGCTCTATCATTGAAAAATATTATCCAACGAATGGAAATATTCGTATCCTTGATGCGGGATGCGGCACAGGGGCCGGGATGGCCTTTCTTTCAAGATATGGAAATGTCTACGGCTTTGACATCTCTCCACTCGCGATCCAGTACTGCATGAAACGAAGCCACAGGAATCTTGCTATCGGTTCTGTAATGGAGGTTCCATTTTCCGACACAACTTTCGAACTTATCACCTCCCTCGATGTCCTCTATTTTACAGATGTCAGTGATGAAGCCGTACTAAAGGAATTTGTTCGTGTTCTGCTGCCGGGAGGCAGAGTGATCATAAGAGTCCCGGCATTCAACTGGTTGAGAGGCATTCATGATGAGAAGGTTTCAACCGGCCACAGGTACACATTAAGAGAATTGAAAACAAAATTGAGCAATGCTGGTTTTCATCCTTTATTGATGAGTTATGCCAATGCAATGCTTTTGCCTTTTGTAGTCTTTAAAAGATTCCTTGAGCGCCCGTTTAGATTTCAAACCGCCTCTGACACGGCAATACAACTCGGATTTATTGGAAAATTGTTTCGATACTTTTTGACAACAGAGTCTCGCCTGATAACAAGGCATTCACTGCCGCTTGGCGTTTCTATCTTCGGTGTGGCTCAAAAACCTAAATCGTAAAGTAGGTTGAACAAAAAATATGAGGAAATTAAAGAGTATAACTGCATTTTTCCCGGCATTCAATGACGGGGGAACAATTTCGAGTATGGTTATCTCCGCTTTAATTACGCTACCGAAAGTGACAGATGATTATGAGGTCATAGTCGTTAACGACGGCAGTCATGACTATACAGGAGATATGCTGACAGAATTAGAGAGGATATACCCATACGTGAGGATTCTTAATCATCCTGCCAATCAAGGTTATGGAAGCGCGCTTTGGAGTGGATTCAAGGCGGCTAAAAAGGAATGGATCTTCTATACCGATGGAGACGCACAGTATGATCCTCGGGAATTAATCAGTCTTGTTCAAGCCGTCAGGGAAGATACAGATGTCATAAACGGATACAAAATTTCACGGAAAGATCCGCTTCACAGGGTTATTATCGGGAGGTTGTATCATCATATTGTCAGTATCCTTTTCAATTTTAGCCTAAAAGATGTTGACTGTGACTTCAGGCTGATGAAACGCGAAATATTCGAAAAGATTGAGCTTCATTCAACCTCCGGGACTATCTGCCTTGAGATGGTTAAAAAACTTCAAGATGCGGGATATATTTTTGAAGAAGTCCCTGTTCATCACTATCACCGTGCTTACGGCAAATCTCAATTTTTTAATTTTAGTCGATTATTTAAAACAGCCGTCCAGCTAATCAAACTATGGCATGACCTGAAATTCAAAAAAGGCTATTAAACTGCTACCGAGACGGCCATTAAACTTTGCTTTGACGACTCCACAATTTTATGGATTTTATGCGGAAATATTTCGGTAAAAAAGACATTCTGATATACGCCATCCTTTTTCTATTCAGCCTATATCTTTTTAAAAATATAGTAATCGGGGGGCACAGGCTGACCGGCACGGATTTCGTTTCTTTCTACCTTGGCATGAAGCAATTCCTTTATAATGAGCTGCACAAAAATTTCTCCATTCCATTCTGGAATCCATATATCTTCGGTGGAATGCCCTTCTGGGCCCACTTCGAGTCGACTATTTTTTATCCACTCGGGTTTCTGTTCTGGTTGATGACTCCTGATAGGGCTTATGGATACACAATGTTTTTTCATCTGATATTAGCAGGTGTGTTCATGTATATCCTGGCTAGATCCTTCGCCATCGGCAGGTCAGGAAGTTTTATTGCTGCCGCCGTATATACTTGCAACGGTTTTATTATGGCTATCCTCTATCTTGGACAGATGTGTCCCGTTCAGAGTTACATATGGCTGCCCTTAATTATATACTTTACCAACCGTGCCCTTTTATCAGAAAGACCATTCATGAATGCCGCTATAGCGGGAATGTTCTGGGGGATTCAGATCCTGGCGGGAGCACCTCAGGATGCCTTTTATAGTTTTATTGCGGCATTCCTTTTTATGGCGTTTAACATTAAACTCGGCCGCCCATCATTGGGTCATAATGTAAAACTCGCAATCACATTATCCATAATATTTGCGATAGGAGCCGGTCTTTCAGCTATTCAAACCATACCCGCCTTTGAACTCATTGCCAATTCGGTCAGGACATCCCTTGAAAGCTATGAAATGGTCACTCATGCCTCCTACCCCCCTGAAGGAATTATTACAGTAATTCTACCAAACTTTTTTGGAAATTACGCTGAGAACATTTTCTGGGTCAACAATGTGCCATGGAGCATCCCTCAACAGAATCTATATATTGGAATCCTGCCATTGTTTTTACTATTCTTTCTGTCCTACAGGGGTTCTCCAGAGAAAAATATTCTGCTGTT
>JAFGIC010000184.1 GCA_016929815.1 Deltaproteobacteria bacterium | reverse complement strand
GCGTCATCAAAGGAATAATCCTCATGATTTAGAAGTGTGCCGTCAAGGTCCGTGAATATAAGGATATTCATATAAGAAGTCCGCTATCAATGGGAAAATTGTTTGATATCCGTATAATATGTTTTCCCCGATAAACAGCCCTATGGGGATCAAAAGACGTGTTTCAAAGATAATTCATGGATTAAATTATACAGACTAAAGAAGGAAAATAAAAGAGAAAAAGCGTCAAGCAGATCGGTGATATCCCAAATCTGACGGGATGTTATCTGTAAGGGGTTTAAATTATCCGTTAATAGTGTTAATATATAAATAATAGATACCGATATGATCAATAGAATATGCGAACCTTTTAATATTATTTTTAAAAAGGATTTATATGACCGTGAATGAATCAAAATATGGTTCCTTTTATCTTAAGGACTGCACCCTTCTTGCCATGGCCACGGGCAAGAGGGCTCAGAACCTTCGGGAACTCAGGGAACTCCTGCGCGATATTGATACCAATAGCATATATTACCATTTCTGGGGCGGGCTGCTCCGCCCCAGGTTTGACGATCCGGAATATCATAACGATTTTGCCTTATGGACGGCCAACAGCCTCCACAATAAGCTCCTCGCAGAACGCCTTGCCGTTATCGATCCTATGACATTTAAAACACTTGATGACCTCAGGGAAGAACTCATCGATTTAATTGAAGAGACACTGAACGAAACAGAGTACCCTACGTGGTCAAAGAGGGATGATCAGTTTGAATTCATACGTTTCCAGCTGGTTATCTTTAATACAAAGACCGTTGTTCAGGAGCCGAAAGAACTGTTGAATGTATTGCGGAACATGTCGGTCGGCAGCATCTTTTTCCATTTTATCGATGGAAGGCGCAGAAACGCGGATGCTCAGGATGACTTTCAGAACTGGCTGTCGAACTTCGACGAAAAGTATGATGAACTCCGTGACAGAATAAGCGACATTGATCCGTATTTTTCGTCCCTTACCCAGTTGCGAAGGAGGCTTGTTGATGTCTTCAGCGCCTATTTTCATTAGGAGATATTTTGAATAGCGAAAATACACTTGCACAGTATGAGGAAGTCGCGGGCAGGGATGTCATCGAACAGCTCCGGCAACTGGCTGCGCCCCTTAAGGGCATGCGTCTTGTGCACGTGAATTCCACCAGGCTCGGCGGGGGAGTAGCAGAGATACTTCTCAAGATGGTGCCGTTGATGCAGGACCTGGGGATAGCCGCGTCCTGGGAGGTAATTACGGGTGACCCCGTTTTTTATGAGTGCACAAAGAGCTTTCATAATGCCATACAGGGAGATCATGTTAATATACCGGGAAGTCACCTGAAGGAGTATGAAAAAACCAACAGGCATAACGCGGAAGGTCTGAAAGACAAACTTAATGACGCCGATATTGTTATTATTCACGATCCGCAGCCCGCCGCTATGATTACCAGCTTTCCGGGCCGCAAGGGGAAGTGGGTATGGCGGTGTCATATTGACGCAAGCAGGCCATACAGGCCGGTGTGGAAATACCTGAGGGAATTTGTTGTTCGTTACGACGCAAGCATATTCTCCCTTTCAGGGTTTGCACAGCGCCTGCCGAACCCCACTTATCTTATTCCTCCAAGCATTGATCCGTTCCATGAAAAGAATATACCGCTTGATCAGGAGGAACTCCGGCATGTTCATGCCCAATTCGGCATAGATCCCGAGAGACCTATGATTCTGCAGGTGTCCAGATACGATCGTTTCAAAGATCCCGTGGGGGTGATCCGGGCTTATCAATTGGCCAAAGATTTTGTGCCGTCCTTACAGCTTGTGCTGGCAGGAGGAAGCGCTACGGATGACCCAGAGGGAGAGGCAGTACTTAGGGAAGTCCGGACAGAGGCTGAGGATGATCTTGATATCAAGGTGCTTCTTCTTCCCGGCGATGCCCATCGCACAATTAATGCCCTCCAGCGCATTGCGGATATTGTCCTTCAGAAATCCATAAAGGAAGGATTCGGCCTGACCGTTACTGAAGCCATGTGGAAGAATAAACCGGTAATCGGTGGAGACACGGGAGGGATCAGGCTTCAGGTTATTAACCATCATACCGGGTTTTTGGTAAATACACCGGAAGGGGCGGCCCTTCGCATTCGCTATCTTCTGCATAACCGTGATAAAACCGAAGAGATGGGCCGCAAGGCAAAAGAGTTCGTGCGTGAGAATTTTCTGATAACCAGGCAGCTCCGCGAGTATCTCACCCTTATTTATGCCCTTCTCTATGGTTCCAGGGAGTGGATTGAATTATAATCAAGGCTCAGGGCGCATGGCTTGGCACAAGGTTTTTAATGGAGGCTCATTATAAATTCATGATGATTGCGGAATATTAAAAGTCATTTTACAATCTCTTCGATAAGACTTCTGACCTCTTTGTAGTCCCTCAGATTATATTTCGCATTGGAGTGCTGATCCCCGACTTTTATTGAGAAGGCGTCCTCAGGCAGCGCCATGAACATATCCTCATCCGTCAGGTCATCACCGATTGCGAGGATAAAATCGTACCTGTTTTTTAAAAGGAAATGCAAGGCTGAGGCGCCCTTGTTGACGCCTGAATTTTTTATTTCAATGACCTTTGAACCCTGCAGGACCTGCACATCCATGTTGGAGGTAAGTTGAAGAAGGTCGTCAACAAGCTCCTTTACGCGGATGGATGCGAGTTCGCGGTCCGATTTCCTGTAATGCCATACAATGGAGAAGGTCTTTTCTTCGATAAAGGAACCGGGAAGCCTGTCCGCGTACATTCTTACCACCGGTAATAACCTCGGTTTCCAGTCATTCATGAGGGGTTTTATCAACTGCCATTCCCCTCTTCCGTCCTTTGCCCATGCCCCGTGCTCGGAGATAAGTTTAAGATCGAGCGGATCAAACCAGTCCGTAAGTGTTTTCCTGTCCCTCCCGCTTATGAGGACGACCTCGGTTCGGGGAATACGTTTCAGAAGTTCCAACAGGTACACAACCTCTTCATCAGGGGCCGCTTTCCCCGGATCTTCGACAAATGGCACAAGTGTCCCGTCGTAATCAAGAAAGATTATTCTTGAACCGGCATTTTTGAATTTCAGGATCATTGACTCTTTTGCCGAGCTGTTCATATAATTTGCATGGAATCTTATCCTCTCTTCATGCACCGCTTTCAATTCATTTAAAAATTCATCCGCCCATTTGATAATATCATAATTGCTCAGCCTTTTCTGCATGATTTCATTCTGCCGTTGCTGTTCTTCAACGGGTTTTTCCAATGCTTCCTTTATGGCGGAGGCTATCTCTTCAATGGAATTCGGATTTATGATGATCGCTTCCTGAAGCTCTTTGGCCGCCCCGGCCATCTCGCTCAGGATCAATACGCCGGTTTTGTCGCGCTTTGAGGCGATATATTCCTTAGCTATAAGGTTCATGCCGTCCCTGAGTGGAGTAACAAGTGCCGCGTCACAGGCGGAATATAAAAGCGAGAGCTGATCCAGAGGAAGATATTTATACTGATAATGTATGGGTATCCAGTCCGTGTCTCCGAACCTCCCGTTTATTTTCCCTACGAGTTGGTCGATCCTGCTTTTTGTTATCCGGTATCTCTGAACGCCTATCCTGGATGGGACGCATATCAGGTGCATAATGACCTTCCTGCGCCAGGCCGGATTCTTTTCAAGAAACAACTCAAATCCTGAAAGCCTGTTCATTATGCCCTTTGTGTAATCAAGACGGTCAACTGAGAGGATCTTTTTTGTGTCTCCAAGATCTGCCGCAGGTGAGGCAGTCTCATTGTTGATCCTGTAGCCGGCATTGAAGAATTTGTTGAAATTTATTCCCATCGGAAAGGTGTCGGCCTTGGCGATCCGTTTAATCAGATTTATTTCTCCTATATGTTGTTCATATCCCAGTGTTCGAAGGACGCACCTTAGGAAGTTCTGGGTGTATTCATTTATGTGAAAGCCCGACAGGTCGGCCCCCAGTATTCCTTCCAGTATCTCCATCCGTATCCTGTTGGGCAGAAACTGGAATATCTCATGCGGGGGAAAGGGGATGTGAAGAAAGAACCCTATGGGGATATCCGGCATCTTCTCGCGCACAAGACCCGGGAGAAGCATGAGGTGATAATCATGTATCCATAGGATATCTCCCGGCTTAAGCAGTTCCTGCACGGTGTCAAGGTATGTATTATTTATCTTTCTGTATGAATTCCAGAATTTTTCCTTGTAAACCGCGTATGCCGGAAAGGAGTGAAAAAGGGGCCACAATGTCTTGTTGCAGAAGCCGAGATAAAAATCATCCATATCCTTTTCTGAGATAAAGACAGGAACCGCTGAAAACTCTGAAAGAGATTTTTGTTTGACCTCATCACGGTCTTTCTGGTCTATCTCAGCCCCGGGCCAGCCTATCCACAGCGTTTCCGTACTGAAGGATGATTTCAGGGAGTCCAGGTAATCGCTTATTCCCGAAACAAGCCCACCTGCTGTTTCTTTAAACGTTGTCCCGTCTTTTCCCTTTGTCACGCTGAATGGAAGCCTGTTCGAGACAATAACCAGCCTCATAAGCCTGATATCCCTCCTAACATATTAATACAATTAATATTTTTATATGCTAACAAAAGTTCCTCGCGAAGGCAAGCACTTTTGCATGAAATTGCCTGAACCCGTTGATATAATGATTTTATTGTGCCACTATAAAAAAATATGGTAAGTTAAATATTTAGCGCTGCAGGCGTCTGATACCTGTGGACTGATACCCGAAAGATGAGTTTCAGGAGATTATATGTTCCGGATCCGACGAATATTCGATGATGTCGTAAATGCGAACCGGCATGCGCTGGAACAGGTCGTTGTTTTGCTTCGCTCTGAGTTCCGGCTCCTCGATCAGAAAAAGATCGACCGCATCCCTGAAGCCCTTCGCGCCCCTTTAAAATTCGGCTTTCGTTCCATCCTTTACGTGGCGGAAGATCATAAATCAACGGTTCATGGCCTGGCATTGATCGACCACGACGCTGAGTTGAATTTCTGCTATCTTGATTATCTTGTCAGTGATAAGATGCTGGCAGGTAGAGGCGTTGGCGGAGCTCTTTACGAAAGGGTAAGAAGCGAGGCCCTTTCTCTGGGCGCGATTGGTCTGTTCTTTGAATGCCTTCCAGATGATCCGGAGTTGAGCCGTGAACCGGATATCCTTAAACAGAACAGGGCCAGGTTGAAATTCTATGAATACTACGGAGCGCGTCCCATAATAAACACCGCCTATGAAACGCCTGTCCATCCGGGCGGGGACAATCCTCCTTATCTTGTATTCGATGACATAGGTCAGAAAATTATATTAAGACGCGACTATGTGAGGCAGGTGATTTTAAGGATACTGGAGCGGAAATACAAGGACGTGTGCACCCCCGAATACATCAGGATGGTAATGGATTCGGTTACGGATGACCCTGTAAGGATGAGGCCTTTTCGTTATACGAGGAGCCGGGTTGTGGAAGGAAGGAATGCTGATGTTGCTTCCGGTTTTGCGAAGATAGCCCTTGTGATGACGGATCAGCACGAGATCCATCACGTGAAGGACCGGGGATATGTCGAAGCGCCGGTCCGGATAAAGACGATCTATCAGTCACTGGAGCCTACAGGGATCTTTGAACGTGTAAAGCCGGCTGACTTCGGTGAGGGGTTTATTACCGCGGTTCATAATGCAGATTATGTAAAATATTTTAAACGGGTTTGCAGGAATGTGGAGCCGGATACCCCTTTTTATCCCTACGTGTTTCCCATACGAAACAGGGCAAGACCTCCCGTGGAACTGCCTGTCCGCGCGGGCTATTACTGTATGGACACATTTACTCCCTTGAGCGGCCATGCTTTCACGGCTGCCCGCAGGGCGGTTGATTGTTCCCTGACAGCGGCGCTGGAGATCCTTTCGGGCAGAAGGACAGCATACGCACTGGTACGCCCGCCGGGACATCATGCCGAAAGGGGGTTTTTCGGCGGTTTCTGCTATTTCAACAATGCGGCCATAGCCGCAAATTATCTCAGCAGATTCGGAAGGGTCGCCATGCTGGATATTGATTATCATCATGGAAACGGACAGCAGGATATATTCTATAACCGCAGGGATGTCCTTACAATCTCTATTCATGGTCACCCTCGTTTTGCCTATCCTTACTTTTCAGGATTTGCGGATGAAAGGGGCGAGGCGGATGGGGCAGGGTATAATATAAATTACCCATTGTATGAAAAGATAACACCTGAGGAGTATCTCAATACTCTAAAATCAGCGCTTAATAAGGTCCGGGATTTCAAGCCGACCTACCTTGTCGTGTGCCTGGGGTTGGATACGGCCAAAGGAGACCCTACGGGCACATGGAATCATACCGGTAAAGACTTTGCTGCCATAGGCGCTGAGATAGGCAGACTTCGGATCCCATGCCTCGTGGTACAGGAGGGCGGATACAACAACCGGTCCATAGGTGCAAACGCAAAGAAATTTTTCCAGGGTCTTTTAACAAGGGAAGGGGTCTGGTCCTGAATTTTGACAACCGGTTGTCAAGACTCAAGAACACATACAAAAATTTATGGCACGAAAAAAAAATAACAGAAAGATCAAGAATGCTGCTGCACATAAGTCCGGAAAGGGTTACGGTTTCGGAACCTCGCCCGTGTTTCTTGCCGCGATCAATACAATACTGGGAGCTATACTTTTTTTAAGATTCGGATACGCTACCGCTCATGCAGGTGTTGCAGGCGCTCTGCTCATTATAGCCCTTGGGCATGCGATTACCATCCCCACCGCCCTCGCTATCGCTGAAATAGCAACCAACCTGAAGGTGCGGGGCGGCGGTGAATACTTCATGATAAGCCGATCCTTTGGGCCCATGCTGGGAGGAACAATCGGGATATCCCTGTATTTCTCCCAGGCGATTTCAGTGGCCTTTTATATGGTGGCCTTTTCCGAGGCATTCAGGCCGCTTCTGGCCATCATAGGCAATGCCACAGGAGCAGAGCTTTCCATATATTTGATAAGCATACCATCAACTGTATTGTTGTTTCTACTGATTATCTTTAAAGGCGCCGTCATAGGCATAAGAGCTCTTTGGGTTGTTACCGCCATACTCGCGGTTTCGCTTCTGATGTTTTTTTTCGGGGGCACGGATTCGGCTCATTCCTTTGACATTTTTGCACGTGTCGATAACCACGATGGTTTCTTTGTTGTTTTTGCCATAATATTCCCTGCATTTACAGGAATGACCGCAGGGGTTGGACTTTCGGGCGATCTCAGGAATCCGAGCAGATCGATCCCCCTAGGTTCAATTACGGCCACCCTGACCGGCATGGCTGTCTATGCGCTGGTAGTGTTGAAGCTTGGTTACAGCTTCAATCCCGAGGAACTTGCAGGGGATCAGTTTGTAATGAGCAGAGTCGCCATTTGGGGACCTATAATCTATATAGGTCTCGCTGCCGCAACGCTGTCGGCGGCCATCGGGTCCCTCCTGATCGCCCCAAGGACCATGCAGGCCTTAGCTACGGATAATATATTCTGGTTCAAAGGCATAAATAATTTTTTACGCAGAGGCAAGGGTGAATCTAACGAGCCCTTAAATGCCACCCTTGTGACGGCGGTAATAATTATTCTGTTTGTATCCGCGGGCAGCGTCGATTTTGTCGCCAGGATCATAAGCATGTTCTTTATGATAACCTACGGGACCCTGTGCCTGGTGAGTTTTCTTGAACATTTTTCAGGAAACCCTTCCTACAGACCTACATTCAGGTCAAGATGGTACCTGTCCCTGACCGGGGCCTTTGCCTGCCTGCTGATGATGTTCCAGATGTCAACCCCCTACGCGATTATTGCAATCATTGCCATAATACTCATTTACCTGAGCATTAAGAGGGGGAGGGAGGAGGAATATGGGCTTTCCGATATGCTGAGGGGCGTCCTTACACAGATCACAAGAAAACTACAGATAATAATACAGAGGAAATCCAGGGTAAGCCAGACAAGCTGGAGGCCCTCTTTTATTGCAATGTCCTCGCATTCATTTACACGCCTGGCACCCTTTGACCTTTTGAGATGGATAAGTCATCATTACGGTTTCGGGACATTTATACATTTTATCAGGGGCGCCCTGACTGAGGAGACAAAACAGGAAGCAAAGGACAAGCTCGATCAGCTTATAAAGATGGGGATGGCCAGCAATGCAGGAATTTACGTGGACACGATAATATCCCCCAGTTTCAAGACGGCTGTGGCCCAGATAGTCCAGATTCCCGGCATTGCCGGTATGGATAACAACTGCATTCTTTTTGAATTTCTTGAAGAAGATGAAGGGGATATAGAAGATATTGTGGATGGAATACAATTCGCTTCAATTGTTGATTTTAATATCTGCGTTCTTCGTTCCTCTGAAAGGCATTTCGGGTATAAAAAGAGGATACATATATGGCTTACCCCCAATGATTACAGGAATGCCAATCTCATGATCCTCCTGGCATATATAATAATCGGCCACCCGGAATGGGCCGGGTGCGAGATTGAGATATACGCCGCATTCGAGAGTGAGGAGCAGGCAAAGGGAGTAAGGCAGTTGGGCGTGCTTATAGAAAAAGGAAGGATACCCATATCCGGCAAGACAGTGCAGCAGGTGCATTGGGACAAGAAGATAAAGGGCTTTGAAAATATTGTTTCAGAAAAATCCAGTGACGCGGACCTCGTGATCATGGGCTTTTCCCGGGACAAGATCAAGGAACAGAAGGGGGGATATTTCAGGAGATTCCCCGGTATCAGGGACCTGCTCTTTGTAAGGGCAGGACAGAAGATAATAATAAGCGAGGAATGAGTTAACAGGGGGACAAATTATGATTCAAAACAAGATAGTAGTCCGGTATCAGGACGGCAAGACCCTTAAGGGTCATACGAGCGATTTTCTGCCTGCGAAGCCGACATTCCATATCACATTGGATGAGGCTGCCCCGGAAACAGCCCCTCTTGAGGTGCCGGTTTCTGGGATAAAGGCCGTTTTTTTTGTAAAGGATTTCGCGGGCGATCCTGAACATAAAAAGACCAATGATTTTACGGCGGGCAAGTCTGTCGGAGGGCGCAAGATCAAGGTGAAATTCAAGGATGGTGAGACGCTTGTCGGGACCACACAGGGCTATGACCCGAAGCGCGTAGGTTTCTTCGTTGTCCCTGCTGATGCGGATTCCAATAATGAAAGGTGTTTCGTGGTGGCAGGGGCCACGCAAGGCGTGTCATTTATCTAACCTTTGGGCATATTTTAATCATGAACCTCCCCCTGCCCCCTCCAGATGTGGACAAATAGCCGGCGTCCACCCATAGGAGTAAACGCATTCCAACTCTCCCCCGCTTGAGGGGTAACTCTCACTTTATCTCCCCCTAAACTTTTCACCGACACGTCATTCCGGACTTGATCCGGAATCCAGAAATTGTTTGGGGGCACTAGATTCCGGCCTTCGCCGGAATGACGAAAATATTTGTGTCATCTGTATTACCCCCTTACAGGGGGACCCAAAGCCCCGTCCTTTGGGTGGGGATTTTTACTAAAAATATAAG
>JAFGIC010000183.1 GCA_016929815.1 Deltaproteobacteria bacterium | reverse complement strand
GGATACCCATGGATGTCAGCTCATGACGACGCCTGGTCACCGGATTCCATACAAGGATATCGCCGTTGAGACCATGAAACTGCTTACCATTCTTTTTTATAGTGGGAGTCATCCAGTCGTCATAATCCGCCGCGCGCATCTCGTGCGGATAACCGTCTTCAAGGACATAGCCTACGCCGATGATAAAGATTGCAGGGTGAACCTCCTCTACCATTTTTGTCTCACGCTGTTTTCGTGTGAAGTCAGGATATAGTTCCAGGATTTCCTCGGCGTGAAAGAATTTTATCTCCTTAGGTATATCAGGATATTTGTTGCTGTTGAGCGAGGGAAAATCCTTCTTAACCATTTGACCTGCCTCGTAGATAACAGACCAGATTCTCTCTACAACATCCCGCAGGAAATCAAGGTTACGCAAATCCTTTGTAATAACCCGTTCCCAGTCCCACTGGTCAACATAGGCGCTGTGGTCATGGTCCAGGAAGTAGTCCTTTCTGACCGCCCTCATATCCGTGCAGATTCCTTCGCCAACCTCACAGCCGAACTGCTTCAATGCCATACGCTTCCATTTGGTTGCCGCCTGAACCACCTGTGTCTCAATGCTTTTTTCAAGTCCAAGTCCGCAGGAAAATTCAACCGGCGTTCGTGAACCGTCCCGGTCAAGGTAATCATTAACGCCGCTGCCCTTGTTTACAATCAGGGGTACCTGAACCATAAAGAGATTCAGCTCCCTGCACAGGTTCTCTTCAATAAAATTTTTTATCTTGAACAGCGCCTTCATCCTGTCTTTGGGGCACAGCAATGCCTCGTAATCATGGGGGAGTATTTTATCCACCTGTTCATAAGTGCTGATACCCGGTCCTGCAAGATCTGCTTTCTTATCTGCCATTATGCGCCTCCTTTGGAATTGGAAATAGTAATGGTATCTTTATAACGGTTGTCCTAAAGATTCTCAATAACCTTTTTCAATCTTTCCTGTATCTGCGCCGCTATATCCAATATTGCGGGATTCTCAATTGCATGTATGGATGCGAGAGGGTCTATGGCCGATACCTCGATATATCCCTGCTCTGTCTCCTGGACTGCAACATTGCAGGGAAGCATGATTCCAATCCTGCTGTCTGCCTGCAGGGCCTTGTATGCAAACTGGGGATTACAGGCCCCGAGTATCTTGTATCTCCTGAAATCGATATCGAGCTTCTTTTTTAATATCTCCTGGATATCGATATCTCCAACAATGCTGAAGCCTTCTTTTTTCAATTCATCGGCTACTTTGACCATCGCGTGATCAAATGATATATCCAGTATCTTATTAATGCTGTATTCCATTTGTTGAGTTCCTGTGAATAGAGGTTAATATTCTCCAGACAGCCTTGTCAAATTTTCTGTACCCTTTATTTACTATTTCCGGATGCCTTGAAGTTAAGTCATAACCTTATAGGTTGCCGGGAACAGGAAGCTGAAAGGTAAATCATATGCTGCATCATGCATCTGCAACCGGGCGAACTCAAGCTCAGCCCGATCCGAGTCCACTTACTCCCATTTGTCGGCGGCCTCCGAAGCGTCCAAAGTTTCTTGCCTTTCCCGGCACTTGTCCTTTTTGGCCAATCTGTTTCTTAACCCCTCGAGATCTGAATTTCTTCCTTTCTTGCCTTGTTATCTACTTATGAGGCTTTTCTCGCTGTGTTTGCAGCAATCAGGATAGGATCCCAAGCCGGCGCAAAGGGTGGTGCATAACCCAAATCCAGATGATACACATCATCCACGGTCATACCTGCCTGTAAGGCAGCTGCCAGTACATCAATTCTGTGAGCAACCCCTTCTCTTCCTATCATCTGGGCCCCCAGCAATTTACCTGTGCCTTTTTCTGTTATGAGGTGCACAGTTATTGAATAGCCTCCGGGATAGTGTTTAGACCTTGACCTGTGACGCACCGTGTTGGCATAGACATCGAAGCCGTACAGATTGGCCTCTTTTGTGCTAAGCCCTGTCCGTGCGACCTCCAGATCGAATATCTTTGATACAGCGGTGCCTACTATCCCAGGAAATTCAGTATGGAGTCCCCCTATATTCTCGCCGGCCACCCTCCCTGCCTTATTGGCTGTTGTTCCGAGAGGTATATACGCCGGCTTCCTGCTGATGATATGATAGGCCTCAGCGCAATCACCACCAGCGTACACATGGGGAAGGTTTGTCTCCTGGCGCTTGTTTACGGCTATAGCGCCGGTTGAACCGATCTCTACCCCTATACCCTTAGCAAGGCTCACATTGGGAAGGGCCCCCTTTGCAATGAGCACCGTCTCAGCCTTCACCTTGCCGGCGTTGGTCGCTACTCTTTCGACCCTCTCTGAACCTTCAATAGAAAGGATATCTATTCCGGTTGTAATAGTCACGCCCTTGGATTTCACCTCTTCATCAACTAGGGCAGACATATCCGGATCGAAGTTCAACAGCATCTGGGAAGTTTTTTTCAATATAGTAACACGTTTTCCCATCGCCACAAACGCCTCTGCCATCTCGAGTCCGATGTATCCTCCGCCGCAGATGACCACATCCTCTGAATTGAGTGTGCTTTGCCTGATGGCAATCGCATCTTCTACGGTCCGCAATGTATGGACTCCCCTAAGTTGTTCCCCCTCAACCCCCAAGCCTTTACCGAGAGCGCCGGTAGAGATCATGAGAAAATCGAATGGCTCTTTGAAACTCCTGTGTCCGATTAAATCATCTACCGTGACATATCCATTCTTGTAGTCTATATCAACTACCTCGTGCAACCTGCGGATGGGGATAGAACGTTTTTGCTCAAACTCTTCCGGTGTAACTTCAATGAGATCCTCGGGTTCAGGGACAAGACCTGAAATGAAATAGGGCTCGGAACATGCCCCATAGGATATATACCCTGATTTTTCAAAAACAACGGCGTTCATCCTATCTTTTTTGAGCCTCTTTGCAGCACTTGCAGCTGACAGCCCTGCGGCAACTCCACCTATTACTACCAATTTTTCAGTCATAGCACCTCCTTATATCTTTATATATATTGAAGCCTTGCACTGAATTAAAAAATATCGGCCGGATAAATATGTAACCCTCACTGCTTTAGTTCATTTTTTGAGATCCACGCCCTATGTGCGGGGATTTTTACTCATTTTTATTACACTGAAAGGCGCATACTGTACGGCCTTATGCTTCATGCTTCAAACCATCAGCTTTTCCCGTATCATTCTAAATCATGGAGACATCAGACATGGACATATCATTGTATATCTCATTAACCATTCTCTTTATGATATTTCTTTTCGCCGGCATGCACCGGAACCTTCAACCAATTCTCCGGAGGCACAAAAGGGCATACATAATTCTTGCTGTAAGCACACCATGGGTTATAGGCCTTGTTCAGGTCGAGGATCCATTTCCCTTCAGGTGTGTGATCTTTCCGATAATCAAGATCAAGGTAGCGCCCTGCGCCATAGGTCTCATTGCCGCTGGTGGCATCCTTGAACGGGATAAACAGCTTATCTTCATGGGGATCGCTCTTATATGCCTGAAGCGTGCATTGTGCATCTCCTATTTGAAAACGGAATTCGCCCCAACGTATCATGTTTCGCAAATTTCCCCCGGTGTCCTCAATATGTATCCTTTTTTTGTCGCTATGCTCATTGATGTTGAGCTCGAAGCGGCTTTTCGGGTCTGGCGGATAATAGTCGAGGCATTGAAAATTCCTCCGCTCCTCGAAAGGGATAGGCGACTCTTGATATTTTTTAAAAAATTGGTCCTTCTGTTTACGTTCCTGCCTGCAGTGTTTCATCCATCCAGAAATATCTGCCATAATTCCTCCTGATATTTTTTTTATAATCCGCATGGAAACAATGGCGCTTTTGCGTAAGCCTTTTTTACGATGAAAATCCAATCGCCACCGCCGGATTAAGTTCATAGACAGGTGATCCTTCCCTGTTGGTCTCCGAAATGGAACCCAACTTGGGGCTTATAATACCAGCTGCCTTAAGCTCTGCTATGAGGCTATCAACCCTGTCGCTGAGTCCGAGCCGGAGACAGACCATCTTTATTTGATTACCGGAAATCCTGTGATTAACCGCTATTTCTGAAATATTACGTACCAGCTCAGGGATTTGTTTAAAGGTTGAGTCCCCCAGTTCCTCAAAGAATGTTACTATAGCCTTTTCAGGATCCCATTTTCCTGTATGAATGCCGATCCGCACCAGATATTGTATAATATTAGGGATCTCATACGCCTCGCCGTTTTTCAACAGCAACAGCCGATCCTCCCAGCTGGAACTCTTTGTGGTATTAACAGTCAATAGCAATCTCCACTCATCGGCCAGTAAAATAAGATCCTCCGGATTATCCCTGACGATCTCCTTTATCTCCTGATAGCAAATCGTGCCTTTTTGAACAGCGTGAGCAAGCACCCGGGAGAGGATGCCGGTGATCATTGAATGACTTAGCACAGTGCTTAATGCCTCTTCCAAACGACCGGGAAGGGTTGTACTTTTTTCGGTATCAGCCATGGGATACACTTAAAAAATCCCGCCCTTACTCAGCTCCCTGCCGAATAGCAGGTCAACAATGACGGGATCCCGGCAGTGGGGTTAATAATCCTATAAAAAACAAAACTTTTACTAAATTCAGAGAGCAACGCCGGCATTATGTCAATCCGCATGAGAACCTGAACGGATTTTTGCTCTCAGCTCCTCCAATTCTTTCTTCTTTTCTTCTATGTCAGTTTCTATTTCTTCGATAATCAGCATCTGTTGAGGGCGCACCGAATGGGCCGGGAGGGCCGCCTGGCGATCCTGCAGTTTTTCCTCTAATTCCTCTATCTCCTTTTCCAACTCTTCTTCTCTGATCATAGTAAAACCTCCTCGTACCAGGTCTTTTAGATCCGGCTCTAGTTGATAAAAACGCGCTTTTTGATGGTGAGAGTGCGCTTTTGATTAATGGAGTACAGGTTGATGGTTGATAAGAATGCAATTTTTGCTTATTATAACAAAGTATAAAAAACTTACCATTGCATGTCAACCGATATTTTGGCTAAGGATATTGCGGCGGTGTTCTTGCCTATAGGAAGGCGACAAAATACCTTGACAATTAACCCGGAAAACCTGATTCTTGACCTTAATTATCTGACTGCGTGTAGTGTCTCCTTGATCTGGGACACGGGACCATAAAAGCGCCGCAAATAATAAATCTTATTACTTTTTAAAACGAAAAAATGGGCAAAGCTATGAAGATATGTAATTATTCCCCTGAAGAATATATAGAAAAAATCAAGTCCTTTCACGGTAGTGTCGCGCCGGGAATGATAGCAGGAGGATTCATGGTGGACATTGCCATGAAAAATCTGCCCGAAGGAGAATTTTTTGATGTCATTTGCGAAACTCAGCATTGTCTTACTGATGCTGTTCAGCTGTTGACTCCGTGTACAATAGGTAATGGCTGGCTCAAGATAGTGAACATCAGCCGCTTTGCCTTAATTTTTTTTAATAAATATACAGGTGATGGCGTCAGAATTTATATCGATATTGATAAGTTAAATAAATGGGGTGAGATACGGAGCTGGTTCTTAAAGGAAAAACCCAAACATGAACAGGATAGTAAAAAGCTTGTTAATCAGCTGATTGAAGCAGGGACGGATTATCTAGGCATAATGAAGGTAAAAGTAAAAAAAGAATATATCAGCACAAGGAAAAAGATAAGCGAACCTAATGCTATCTGCCCGATTTGTAACGAAGTTTACTATTTAAAATACGGAGACAAGTGTCCATCATGCAGCGGATCTGGTCCATATGAAATAGATATAACAAAAGGAGAAAGAAGAACGGAAAAATAGAGTCACAGGGCGAATTATTTCAGACTAAACTTCGGGACAACTCGATGCCTTGCTCCCGTTGTGGAAGCAAGGTAAATTTACTCTTTTTAAGGGGTTAACCCAATATCACCCCCTTTGGTGGAGGATATTTTATTGTCCTGAGATTAAGAAATCCACTATCTCTTTCATCCACGCGGGAACAGGCGCACGATTATTATCAATAGTATGACTGTAACAAGTCCCAAAACCGCATAAAGACCCCAGCCCTGTTCGCTGAAGACCCACCTCAGGCCGGCTCCCCATTTGCCTCTCTGTAAGGGTTCCATCTCCCCCATATTGATCTTTGCGGGCTCTGTCTTTAAAAGGTAGTTCCGGACTATAGAGATGTCATAGGATGCCGCTTGGGCATCGGGGTTTCCTCCGAAAACCTGATATGTCCCTGCATCTGAGGCCAGGAAGAAGAGATCCTGGGATTGATAAACTGCCTGAATATCTTCAAGTTCAATAGGCTGATTATCACCATGATCAATGATCAAACGCATCTCAGTCCGGTCACGGGGTAGTTCATTAATCCCCAAGGTAAAGGATGACATCTCGTTTTGAGCGCTAATCCAATCCCTGGCCAGCCAGGTCTGTTGGCCTGCCTTGCCGGGCTGGCGCGTTTCAATGATAATCTTTCTTTTAAAGATGCCTTTACCGGTCAACTGAACAGCTGTCCAGTGGCCGGATTCATAGGGGAGCGTGAGGGGCATAACGGAACGGTTATTCTCTTTATCATATTCAAGATCCTGTTTAATGCTGATCTTCCTTTTCTCCTTCCTGCCGAAGAAATAGGGGACCTGGACATCATCCTTTACCAGCCTCAATCCCTGACGGTTATCTTCCAGCCCTGCCCTGTCATTGAGGACCAGTCTGTAAAAGCCGGGATTATCGATATGCAGGGGCGCCTCCCATGTGTAGCCATCGCCTTTAAAGGGACCACCTTTGGTCATGTAATCCTGGGCCAGATCATCAGGATGCCACATAGGGTTCGTCTTGATCTCTGAAAATTCCATGGCCTGATAGACCCCTGTTTCAAGGCCGGCAGTCCTTTCGTTTATGTATGCCTTTTTCCCCAATCCTGTCCGTGCCGTGTATAAACCCTTTTGATCAGCAAAGAATATCATATGGGGCAGCCTGGCCTTAATGCTTACATCAAGGATCTCACCGAAATAGTCCTGAGAGTCGAGCTTGACGATCAGTCTCTCTCCCTCTGATTTAATCCCGAGTCCTATCACAAGAGATGTGTTGTCGTTATTGACGAGGGACCTTTCACCACTGCGTATCTCCTGAAAGACCTGTTCGCCTACGACAATGGTTTCACATCCTAACTGCCATGCGCCCTGGAACACGGCGCCGGTTGTAATCGTTAGGTTGTCAATCCAGATGCCTGAACCGGGCAGGGTTGCCCGTATCTCTACAGACTTTTCATCGTGGGCCTGTTCGAATTCAGGCCGGATGATATCCTCCGCATAACCCGTCTTTAAAACCTCTCCCTCGATCTCAACCTGTTCCACAAAGGCCGGTATCTCCTGAAATTTCGCGTCATAACCGCTGAAATACAATCTTAATCTCTTATACTCCCCCTCGGGAATCTCAATGACTGCATCATCTTCACCGGTTGTTTTATAAAGCGCGATGTCTTCTGCGAGCATCCTCCATCCGGAAGAGGCAAGTCCATGTATATCAACCTTGCCCACGTAGTTTTTATCCGGGATGCCTACTATTATTCTTTTCGCGTTGAAATTATCCGGGATTGACCCTTCCCATAAAAGGCGTCTTTGATCATCGAGCTTGATCGAGGATGCAGCAAGGCTCACCTTTTGCGTATTGCCCTTTCCCGTCCAGAACAGTTCAAAGGCCCGCGGCTTGCCGTCCGGACCTATAAGTGAAAGGTCCAGCGGATAAACGGTTGCCGACGAGGCCTCTGTCCCCAGACAATGGAGACCGGGCAAGAGTACTGTCTTAATCATCCCTGTTTCAACAATATTAATCTGTGACTCGGAAAGCCAATTTCCCCCCGTTCCTGTAATATTATCCTGGGCATTTAACGGCCCTGCAAGGCAGATAGATGCGAACAGTAATAGGACTTGGAGTCTAATATTTTTGTTCATCTTTTCTCCTGTCGGAAAGATAACGTTGATAAAGAAAGGACACAAGGATCAAAACAAGGGCCAGTCCTATAAAAGAGGCAACCCTGTATAACTGACCAAGAGACCAGAGGTCCTTAAAAAATATCTTTAACGATGTAATAACAAGAAGGATCAGGGATGCCCATCTGACCTTCACTATATCCCACTTAATGCCCGTGATAAGCAGGCATATTGAATATACAAGCCAGCCAAGGCTGTAGCCCAGTTGATGTGAGAGACTCCCGTACGTCATAAGGCTGAATGGCCGGCCATTGATTCCGAAGGCTCCGGCGATCTCAATGTTAAGGATGCAGAAGGCGGCTATGGCAAGGATGATCCCCCAGAACGGCCTTGGTTTAAGGGATGTGAATGGCCAGTAGCCTTCGGTTTTTTTGACGGTCATAAAGATCATGATCGCAAGACATAACAGGTAGAGAAGCGTGGGCATATTCAGGATCGGCTCCATGTCGGCGAATTCCATCCTGAACCTGAAAGGGATGGATATTGATTTTAACAGGCCAAGTAACACAAGGATCAGCCCTGCTATCCTGAACGGTCTGTCAAGGTCCCTGGGCCAGAGGAGCATGCAGAGGCCGTACAGTATCCAGATTCCCGCTGAGGCAACTGCCATCAATTGCGTACTGCTGTAAAAGGGCCTCAGGACATGCCCGGGCTGGAAAAGTGTGCGGGCCTCAAGCGTTATGAATATGAAACCGACGACAAGCAGCAGGGCCAGAAACAGGTTTCTCATGCTGATAAATCGTTCAGTAGCCGGTTGTTTAACAAAGAGAAAAATGAGAAAACCGATGACAGGCAGATATGCAAGGAGGCCAAGGTTAAAAAAGGGATGCATCCCCGGGGCCGCTATCCATCCTGTAAAGGGGGAGATGATAAGCCAGCCCGCGCTGAGACAAAGGAGGACCAGGCCTGCGATGCGCAGGGATTTGGGGACGGAGGCAATCCGCCATAGAGATGCACCGAAACCCGCCCATATAATGTCGTATATAATTGAATGAAGCGTGTTGCCTCGGGGCAGAAATTTCAGCGTCCTTCCTGTCTGCATCATCTCCTGTCCCGCAAAGATATCAGCCACTACAAGATTCAGGAGGTAAAATCCGGCGCCTGTTGCAAGCCACAGGAAATATTTCGGGAGATCCATGAACTTGAGCATGCGGTCAGGGAAGGGGCTGAGTCTTACTGCCAATGACAGGGCGATTACACATGCCGCTACAGATATTACGGCCGGGTTTAATATTACGATGCTGTCCGGACCTTTCATACGGGCAATGGAGGATAACAGGATATAAAGGCCTGACGGCGCCATAAAAACAGAGACCCATCTGAGACCCGGGTGTTCGACGCGCCTGTTGAGCCAGAGTAGGGCAGCGGCCTCAAATACAAGCGCAAGCCCGATCCATCCGTGGTCCAGGAGCATGATAGGGATTGCGGATACGTAGAAGAGCAGAACACCGCCATGAAACGCTAGGATCGGGTTTCTCTCTTCCCTGCCTTGAAGCTGTTTAACAAGTATTGCCACAGCAGGAAGTTTTATAAAGGCAAGCGCAAGAGGCATCCACCCTGAGATGGACCTATCCCACAGGCGATCAGCCGCCCATATAATGAAGATCCCCTGAAAGACCTCAAAGACAGCCCAGGTCATCCAGAGCCTCTTCCATCTTTCGTAGGAATGGAATACGCCAAATGGCGCGATTATAGAGCAGAGGAAGAGCCCTCCTGCCCAGATAAATGCGAGGAAATGCAGGCTGGGGCTGTTTGATGGGATAAGTATCCATACTGCCTGTGCAAAAACGGATGACAGGAGCGCAACCATACCCATGGGTTGAGAATAAAGCCTCCTGCAGATCGCAAGCGTTAAAAAGAGAAAGCAGGCCATGGTAGTCATGCCGGGGTGGGGATTAAGGGGCCGTTGACTGATAAAGGATGCGGCAATCAAAAGGAATATCCCCATGGCAGGGGATGCGGTCATCCATTCGGTAAGCGGCATGTTTATCTTAAAGAACGACACACCAGGGACGGAGTCTATTTTAAGTCTGTTCCTCCATTCAGGAAGCCTGCGCATGGCAAGGAAGATCAGGAGACACAGGACCGCGCCCGCGAAAAATGTAAAGCCGTAAAAGCCATAGCCGATAAGATGCGCTGGGACATGGGCGATCCATATTATCCCTCCTGTTATCAGAAAGACAGCAAGTATCCCGACCTGTATAATCCCTCCGAAAATGAGTGTGACAAACATGCCGAGTATCTGAAGCCCCAGGGTCATGGGCCAGAACCAGAAAGAGATCCCCGGGTCCCTGAAGAGGGCTGCTAGGCTGAGTCCCGCGACGGCTACAGGAAAAGTCTTGAACCATCTGAGAAATGACCTGTTCAGTCCGTATTTTATTATCAGGAGGATCGGGCCTATGCCTCCGGCAACTCCATATATGAGATAAAGCAGAAATGACCATGAAACTCCATGGGGGTCAAACCTGAACAGGGACCAAAGTATGGCCACAAGGAATGTCAGCACGGAGTAGGGTATAACATGGGAATACCATCGACTGTTGTTCCTGGCCAGTATTATCGCCCCCGACATGGCGGCGGCAATGAGCAGCATGGGTGCAGGCCCATGATATTTAATCATGGTGACAATAGCGATAAACAGGACGGCAATATATAAAGATATCCCAGACCACAGGAGGCATCGGCTCTCACTGTCACCGGGTTTCAACAGTTCAAGAAATACGCTGAACAGGGTCATGTTCGCTATCCATACAACGGCGATGGTCATACTGTAGGGTGTTGGTTCTGCCATAAAGGTGCCGATGGCCAATGAAAGAATCGTTCCAGTCGTGGCAACCAGCATAAGGGCAGGGGACTTAAGCCCTCGCGTTACCTGATAGAGCCCTATATTCACAATGGCAAGATAGAAAAACAACAGATACAGGTTTCCCGCGCCTGTGTTGACCAGGATAGGAGTGGCATAGGCGCCGATGGCCCCCAGCACGGAGACAGCAATGCCCCTGTGATAAAGGGCAAGGACAAAGGCAGCCGCGGACACAATAACGAGGCAGCCGAATCCGATATAATTGGAAATGTAGTGATAATAGAGGGTGGCCGCGAATATAACACTGTAGAGGACCCCGATGCCGGCAGCGGCCAGTGTATGGCGCATGATATCGTATCGGATACGCGCGAAACGTCCTGATGCGACGATAAGAAGCAGCCCTGTTATTGCAGCTATGACAAGACGCACCGTCGGGGGTATGAGATTTCTGTCAATGGAATATTTGACAAAGAATCCCGCCCCTATGAAGAGGGCGAACACTCCGATCCATGAAAAGAGCTTGGCGCCGGTGAACTGTTCCCAATCGACATTATCCTTGAACTGCCTCCATCTTTTGCCGAGTTCACCTTCTTCACGGGCCGGCTCATGACCCTCATCATATGCCTGCGCGACTTCAGGCTCAGGCGGCAATGGGGGCGGCTGTTCTTCAACAGACGGCGATTTTATCTCAGGCTCAGGCGCCTTGGCCTCATGGGGTTCCGGAGTCTTTTCCTTATCGACAGGGGATTCCCGGGCGGGTTCTTTTTGTTTTTCAGAATCCGCTACGGGGCGGACCTGTTCGGAAAAAACTTTATCGGCCAGTATCTCGATCCTTTCTTCAAGCTGTTCCAGCCTTTTTGACAGGTCTTTTATGTTGCTGACTTTAATAAAAAGAACAGTTATTAGAGCAAAAACCAGGAACCATAGTAAGAACATAAGACCTACCTTAATAAAATAATTTACTTGATCTAAGATGACTCAGGTGCGGCAGCCCGTCCGGATTCACCTCCGCTTGTTTTGAAATGCGCAGCTTTGGCCCTTTTATGATATATTGATAATGAATGTAAATTAATCCGATTCAATTCTATTTTTCGTATGCAAAACAATTAACCAGCTTGCAGACCTGCCGTATGCCTTTTGATTCGGCTTGTTCATTCGTGACGCCGGGAAATTCCATTGGAGATGCGCTCTGCTTCTTCTTGCGTGAACTGTCCGGAGATAAGCGCTTTTCCGCCCTCGATCTTCTCATTGACGATTGGGGCGCAAATTAACCTCCCATCGACTAAAATGCCGAGTGGTTTTTTAAGGGAGTGTTCGGTTGCATTAGAAAACTTTATTGCCCCAACTTCGGTAAACTCGATCTGTATATTGTAGTTTCCTTGTGGATCCATGATGACACGTGAAGAGGCTACATCCTCATTCGAAATGGCTGTTTCCTGGGATACGTATATCGTCTTTTGGGATTCAGGGCTTATCATAGGTATGAATCCGGCTGTTGCGGATGTCTCACAGGCACGAAACTCCAGCAACACTTTAGGCTGGGCTCCCAGCATCGTAGCGTATCCGGTCAATGTTAATATGAACATTGCACTCAGTATCCTAGACATATCATTTCCTCCTTGTTGGTTGACTTACTGCATGGGGGGCTGCAATAAGTGCTATACCTCCCTCATTCCATTGTTATTACTAGGCTTTGAGAATCTTAGAAAAAAATTGATCTTCTCTTAAGCGCTCCTTTTCTTCCTGGGAAAGTCCTTTAAGAATGGCAACCAGGATTTTTGATCCACAATGAGGACAACGCGAGGTCCCTTTTCCGATACCTATTAAACTTGCAGAATATGCTATTCCTTCAGGATTCAAAATATTCCTGCATTTCGGGCAAAAGGCATCGAAAAACTCGGCGCTGTCACTTTTGCCCCTTGGATAGCATACATTTTTAACAATAGGAAAGATAAAGTCATCAAGATTTTTGTATTTAACAGTAAATTGCTCTGGGAAATTCATGGTTTCATCCGTTGAGTCGGCTCCAATATATTCCAGATTGTTTTTTGCATTGGCATTCCCCTGGTCTGCAGACTTTCGCCACCATATAATTGCCTCCGGGATATTCTTCTCTAACCCGATACCATTATAATACATTACTCCCAGGTTAAATTGCGCCTCATCATATCCCTGTTCCGCGGAAAGGCGGGTCCAATTTACCGCTTCATCATAGTTCTGTGGCACACCATAACCATCGCGATAATAAACGCCGACACAGAATTGAGCAACGGAATGTCCTTGTTCGGCTGCGAGGCGATACCACCTGAGAGCTTCATTGTAGTTTTGCGGCACCCCGTATCCCTTGTCATAGATATTCCCCAGGAAAAACTGAGCATCGGCATTTCCCATTTCTGCTGCACGACTAAAGTGCTTTCGTGCCTCTTGAAAGTCTTGGGGCGCCCCTTGTCCCTGAAGATATTTTTCCCCCAACAATACTGATTCACTGTCATTTTCTATGGATTCTGACGTCGGTGGTGATTGTACTGTTGATGTAATATTTCTGTCATCCTTCGTGAGGAGCTTTACTACCTCTGTATTGCCGTTTATAGATGCAATTTCACGGGCAGTTACACCTTTGGCGGTCTTTAAATTTACGTCGGCATTATTGTCCAAAAGGAGCTTGACGACATCTGAATGGCCGAATTGCGATGCAGTAAAAAGAGCGGTTACGCCACCATTAAAGTCCCATTTCGCATTCACCTCGGCGCCTTTTTCTAAAAGGAGCTTGACGATCTTCGTATGACCATTCATTGATGGTATTATAAGGATAGTCAGATTATCCTTCGTCCTCTTTACATTCACATCGGCACCTTTTTCCAATAAAAGCCTGACGACATCTGTATGGCCTTTCCCTGATGCCCTCCAAAGGGCTGTTGTGCCGTCTGTCTTTTTTGCATTAACGTCTGCGCCTTTGTCCAAAAGGAGCTTGACGAGATCTGCATGGCCTTTCTCTGATGCCATCCAGAGGGCCGTTGCGCCGTCTGTCTTCTTTGCGTTCACATTGGCATCCATATCAAGTAGAAGCTTGACGACATTTGTGTGGCCCTTTTTCGATGCTATCATAAGAATTGAATCGCCAAACACAGTCTTTATATTTACATCAGAGCCTTGATCAAGGAGGTTTTGTATATTATCCAGCTTGCCATCTCGTACGGCACGAATTAATTTTGCTTTCTGATTAAACAATAGCAGGCCCATCTATCTTCCTCCTATTAATTTGAATTCGGGGCATGGAGCGTACACAATTTTAAAATATAGACACTATGATGAAAGGGGTCTTATGTTGACCCATGTTTTCAAATGAGTTGAGTCAAAGGCGGACTTGACGCTTTTCCCCACATATTAACCTAAAAATTCGCGTGCCTTCGCGACATCATCAACTCCCAAAAAGCATAGGTGTCAGATTTTGAATATTGCCAAACTAAACTGACAAGATTCAAGACCTGACACTAAGTCTT